>JALHHV010000345.1 GCA_022837365.1 Desulfovibrio sp.
GTCTTGTATAACACATTATAACATGCTTGAATAAAAAGTCATAACTGCGCACTTGCCAATGCGCCGCACCGGGCGTAATGGACCGGGCTTTGGGGTGCGTGTCTTACTTACTGCTGAAAACGGCAGCGCTGCCGCAGTTTGCGGCGCGACGCGCATCCCTGCTGACCTGCGGTCCCGTCGGGGCAATGCATCGTGCGGCATGGCCGGAGGAGCGTAGGCGGTTTTTGCGAGTGAGTACGCGCGTCAATCGGGGCGTGGCGCACTCATGACAGGGCCGGGCGCGGAGGGCTGCCGCATCCGGACCGGGAACGACAGCGCCACCGGCGCCCGGGGACGCATGCGCCACCCCGGCGTGCGCAAGCAAGGGAGCGGCAATGGCTGGTACAGACAACATGGGCGACGGCGCGACATCCTTCCTGCCGCGCTCCATCACCGAACTGCGCGCCGGATATTCGGCGCAGAAATGCATTCGCGACCTGCTGGCGGGCCTTACCGTGGGCGTGGTGGCCCTGCCGCTGGCCATGGCCTTCGCCATCGCCTCGGGCACCACCCCGGAACGGGGGCTGTTCACCGCCATCGTGGCCGGGTTCCTCATCTCGCTGCTGGGCGGCAGCCGCTACCAGATCGGCGGGCCCACCGGCGCGTTCGTGGTCATCATCTACAACGTCATCTACCGCCACGGGTACGACGGGCTGGTCATCACCACGCTGCTGGCCGGGGCCATGCTGCTCATCTTCGGCCTGTGCCGCATCGGCGTGCTGATCAAGTACATTCCCTACCCGGTCACCACCGGGTTCACGGCGGGCATCGCCGTGCTGATCTTTTCGTCGCAGATGAAGGACTTCTTCGGCCTGACCATGGACGCGGTGCCGCCGGAGTTCTTCGACAAGTGGGCCGCCTACCTGGAACACGTGGACACCCTGAACCCCACCACGCTGTGCGTGGCCGGGCTGGCCCTGGCGTGCATCCTGGCGGTGCGGCGGTTCATCCCGCGCATTCCCGCGCCGGTGGTGGGCGTGGCCGTGGCGTCCCTTGCGGTATGGGCGCTGGGGCTGGAAGTGGAGACCATCGGCAGCCGGTTCGGCGGCATCCCGCGCGAACTGCCCAGCTTCGCCTGGCCCACGTTCACCTTCGCCCGGGTGCGCGAACTGCTGCCCGACGCCATGACCATCGCCCTGCTGGCGGGCATCGAATCGCTGCTCTCGTGCGTGGTGGCCGACGGCATGACCGGCGACAAGCACAACTCCAACGTCGAGCTTACCGCCCAGGGCGCGGCCAACATCGCCTCGGTGCTGTTCGGGGGCATTCCCGCCACCGGGGCCATCGCCCGCACGGTCACCAACATCCGCTCCGGCGGGCAGACCCCGGTGGCGGGCATGGTGCACGCGGCGGTGCTGGTGGCCTTCGTGCTGTTCCTCGCGCCGCTGGCCTCGTTCATTCCGCTGGCCAGCCTGGCGGCCGTGCTGATCATGGTCTCGTGGGACATGAGCGAACTGCACAAGTTCCTGCGCCTGCTGCGCGCGCCCAAGTCCGACATCACGGTGATGTGCCTGACCTTCGTGCTCACCGTGGTCATCGACCTGACCGTGGCGGTGTACGTGGGTGTCATGCTGGCGTCGCTGCTGTTCATGCGCCGCATGAGCGAGGTGACCGCCATCTGCTCCTGCGCCATCGACGACAAGCCGGTGATCCAGGGCCGCGAGACGGCGGCGCTGACCGTGCCCGAAGGGGTGCAGGTGTACGAGATCGACGGGCCGTTCTTCTTCGGCGTGGCCGACCGCTTCCAGAGCGTGTCGCAGGCGTTGCAGAAGCAGCCCGAGGTGTTCATCCTGCGCATGCGCAAGGCCACCACCGTGGACTCCACCGGGGCCAACGCGCTGGAGGCGTTCTACCGCACCTGCCGCCGCAGGGGCACCGTGCTGCTGCTTTCCGGCGTGCGGCCCGCCGCGCGCAACATGATGGAGCGCTTCGGCACCCTGGACCTGATCGGGCGCGAGAACCTGTTCGAGAACGTGGACCGCGCGCTGGAACACGCCGTGCGCCTGCTGGCCGACAAGCACGGGGTGGCGCCCACGGCGGCCCGGAAGTAGGGCCTCCGGAACGGACGTGGCGAAGAAGCCGGGCGGCGCCGGGAGTACCGGCGGGGCGTTTCGCGTGTGCGGGGCGGGTTGCGGGGCAACCTGCGCTGGACGCCATCCCTCCGGGCACGTTACAAGACGGCGTCCGGAAGACGCCCGGAAGACGCTTGTACAGGGACGGCCCAGGACCGGAGGCGGGATGAAGGTAGCCATCGTACATTACTGGTTCGTGGGCATGCGTGGCGGCGAGAAGGTCGTCGAGGCGCTGTGCCGCATGTACCCGCAGGCCGACATATTCACCCATG
This sequence comes from Desulfovibrio sp., assembly GCA_022837365.1. Taxonomy (GTDB): domain Bacteria; phylum Desulfobacterota; class Desulfovibrionia; order Desulfovibrionales; family Desulfovibrionaceae; genus Cupidesulfovibrio. The sequence continues at coordinate 2,384 of JALHHV010000345.1, forward strand.
TGGTCGACCGGGACCGCCTGTCGCGCACGTTGCAGGCGCACGACGTGCGCACCACGTTCATCGGGCGCCTGCCCGGCGCGGTGCGGTATTACAAGAAGTACCTGCCGCTCATGCCGTTGGCTCTGGAGCAGTTGGACCTGCGCGGCTACGACCTGGTCATTTCCAGCGAATCGGGTCCGGCCAAGGGCGTGCTGACCCGTGACCCGCGCGGACACGGCCCACGTCTGCTACTGCCACAGTCCCATGCGCTACCTGTGGGATTTTTATCAGGATTATCTGGGTGAGGCGGGGTGGTTCGTGCGGGGCATGATGCGCCCGTGGTTCCACTACCTGCGCATGTGGGATGCCGTGTCGGCCATGCGGGTGGACCGCTACGTGGCCAATTCGCGCACGGTGGCGGCACGCATCCGCAAGCACTGGCGGCGCGACGCGGTGGTGGTCACCCCACCGGTGGAGATTGACGCCTTTGCTCCCGCCGGAGCCACGCCCACCCGTCCGGCCGAAGGCGCGCCGTATCTCTGCCTGGGGCAACTGGTGGGCTACAAGCGGGTGGACCTTGCGGTGCGCGCCTGCACCGCCACCGGGCGTCCGCTGGTGGTGGCGGGCGACGGCGAGATGCGCCGCGCGCTGGAGGCCGTGGCCGGTCCCACGGTGCGCTTCGCGGGGCGGCTGGATGATGCCGCCATGCGCACCATCTATGCCCAGAGCCGCGCGCTGCTGTTCCCCGGCGAAGAGGATTTCGGCATGGTGCCGGTGGAGGCCATGGCCTCGGGGCGGCCGGTCATCGCCTACGGACGGGGCGGTGCGCTGGAGACGGTGGTGGACGGCGAGACGGGGCTGTTCTTCGGCGCGCAGGACGCGGACGCGCTGGTGGCGGCCATGGACCGCTTCGAACGTGAGGAGCACCGGTTCGACCCGGCCCGCATTGCGGCCCATGCCCGGAACTTCGGTGAAGCGCGGTTCCGCGCCGAGTTCGGTACGGTGGTCGACGAGGCGTTGCGGGATCTGGCTGAGCCGGGGGCGAGACAGGCTGCGGACCGCTGAGGATTCCCCACATGCGCCGCCGCGTGGGGCGCACATTCGCCGCACACGCACGAAGGCCGGGAGCATCCTCCCGGCCTTCGTGCGTGTGCGGGGTTCACCCCGACAATTTCCTAATACGCCCCGTTGCGCTGCAACACCACCGGCACGGTCTTGGCGAGAATCCAGATGTCGAACCACAGCGACCAGTTGCAGATGTAGTAGCGGTCCATCTCCACGCGCTGCGGGTAGCTCACGTCGTTGCGGCCGGAAACCTGCCGGCTTGACGCGGGTGTACAGGTCGAACACCTCGCCGTATTTTTCCACCTCGGACTGCACGATGGGGCGCGGGCCCACCAGGCTCATCTCGCCCTTGAGCACGTTCCACAGCTGGGGCAACTCGTCCAGGCTGGTCTTGCGCAGGAAGGTCCCGGCCCGGGTCACGCGCGGGTCGCACTTCAGCTTCTGGTCGCGTTCCCATTCGGCGCGCAGGGCCGGGTCGGCGCTCAGGCAGTCGCGCAGCACGCATTCGGCGTCGCGGACCATGGTGCGGAATTTCAGGATGCGCATCTCGCGGCCGTTCTGGCCGATGCGGCGCTGGGTGAAGAAAGGCGAGCCGGGGCTGTCGATGCGAATCCATACGGCGATGCCCAGGATCAGCGGCAAGACCACCACGGCGCTGCCCAGGGTCAGCAGCAGGTCGATGGCGCGCTTCAGGCGCACCCGGTTGGCGTCCAGCAGGTTCTGGCGCACCAGCAGGCCCAGCAGACCGCCGATGTCCATGGCGCTGACCCACAGGCGCGCCCCGCCGGTGGAGAAGTGGGGCATGATCAGCACGTTGCGGAATCGTGCCGTGGCCTCGACGATGCGCTGCCGCGCCCTGGTGTCCTCGAAGCTGTCGAGCAGCAGCAGGGCGTAGGCACGGGGATACAATCGCACGGCCTCTTCGTCGTTGGCGCAGCAGGGGAGCCCGCAGTCCTTGGCGAGAGATGCGGAAAGGCCATCGGGCGACACGCAGGCCACGGGCCGCAGGCCGAGCATGGGCCGCTCCCGCAGGGTGCGCACCACTTCCGCCGCGGCGGCCCCGCCGCCCAGGATCACGGCGGGCACGCCCCACCACGGCTTGCCGGCAAGCCGCCCGCGCAGCCAGTGGCGGCACAGCGGCAGGGCCACCGCGCACCCCAGCCAGGCCAGCAGGAAAGCCACGCGGGAATACCGTTCCCCATCCCTTGCGAAGAATATGAACGATCCGGCGCACAGAAAGGCCATGGTCGCGCCGAGGGTGAGCTTTCTCAGTTCCTGCGGCGGCGGCAGGGTGATGCTGGCGTACAGCCCGAGCACCGCGTTGAACAGCGGCAGCAGCAGGAGGAACGGCAGCAACCGTGGATAGAAACTCCACTGGATTCCGTGCCCGGCAATGTCGCGCAGCAGGGTTGCCGCCAGGGTGACGCCGATGATGACGGCGGTGTCCGTCAGCGCCAGGAGCAGGGTGGTTCGCCAGGGGGCGGTCTGGGCGGGGCAAAGTGTCATGCGTATCCGGGGCGTGTCCGGGCGTATCCGGGTGTATCCGGGCGTCTTCGGGGCGCGGCCCGGCGCGGTTCTGGTGGTCGTTCCGTAGTCCGTGCGGCGCACGGCGCGTCATGATGGACTGCCTATATAAAGGAAAGTAAAGCGGTGCCGCAACCAGTGCGGCACCGCGCAGTCCGTTTTTTGTCCGGCCTCAGGAACGCAGGCCCTTGCCCGCCGAGAACGCCTTGGCCAGGAATTCGCCCACGGCGTAGTATTCGCGCGAAACCGGGGCGAACACCACCGGGTCCACCTTGTTGATGTCGGGCAGGCCGTCGTCACGCAGGCAGGACTCGTCCACCTTCACGTCCATGATCTCGCCGATGAACTGGGTATGCAGGCCGATTTCGATCTGGTGGATCAGCTTCAGTTCGATGGCCATGGGAAATTCGCCCACGTAGGGCGCGTCCACGTGCTCGCCCGGCACCGGGGTGAGCCCCAGCGAGGCGAACTTGTCCTCGTTCTCGCCGGAATAGATGCCCGCGTAGTCCGCGTGGCGCACGTAGGCGCGCGAGGGGATGGAGATGGTGAACGCGCCGCGCTCGGTGATGGAGCGGTAGGTGTAGGTGGCCTTGCGCAGCGACACGGCGATGCTCGGCGGCTGCGAGCAGCAGATGCCCGCCCACGCCGCGGCCATGATGTTGGGGCGGGAGTCGCGGTCGTAGGTGCCCACGAGAAAGAGCGGGGTGGGATAGGCGAGGGTGCGCGCACCCAGGGATTTCTTCATGTCCGACCTCGTTTGGAATGATGGGCGCCGCCGGTGCCGGACGGCGAGGACCGGGTGCGGCAGGACGCTGGGAGCAAGTTTGGCAGACTTTGGCCTTCGCGGCAAGGCAAGTGACGACGCAATTGTCAAAATCACGCCGGCGGCGCTTGCGCGGCCCGCCGGTTTCTGGTAGCGAAATCAAGAAATTTAGCATTTCCGGCATGTTCGCATGACGGTATGCGCGGCAGGGTATGCGTGCCGGGGACGAACCCCGGGCGCGGGTGCGGTGTTGCAACGGTTCAACGAACGAGAGGAAGCACGAGCATGTTCAGAACGACCACCCTTGTGGCGGCCCTGGCCCTGGAACGGCATCGACGCCAACTATCCCCCCTTCGCCTACGTGGACAAGAGCGGCAAGCCCGCAGGCTTCGACGTGGATTCCATGGACTGGATCGCCAAGAAGATGGGCTTCAAGGTCACCCATCAGCCCATGGACTGGGACGGCATCATCCCCAACCTGCTGGCCAAAAAGATCGACATGGTCTGCTCTGGCATGTCCATTACCGAAGAACGCCGGGAAAAGGTCAATTTCTCGAACCCCTACTGGAACGTGAAGCAGGTCTTCATCGCCAAGAAGGGATCCACCCTCGACGCCGACAAGATCCTGAAGGGCAAGGTGAAGCTGGGCGTGCAGCGTGGCACCTCCGAGGCCGAAGCGCTGCAGAAGGACAAGGAAGCCAAGGGCTACGGCTATGACCTGCGCTTCTACGATTCCGCCCCGCTGGCCGTCGAGGACGTGCTGAACGGCCGCATCGACGCCGCCACCATGGACAACCTGCCCGCCGACGACGCCGCCTCCAAGGGCAAGGCCATCCAGGTCGTGGGCGTGTACGGCGATTCCGAGGACTTCGGCGTTGCCACCCGCAAGGAAGACGCCGAACTGCTCAAGCTGATCAACGACGGCTACAAGCTGCTCATGGCCGATCCCTACTGGGAACAGCTGAAGCAGAAGCACCTGGCCAAGAAGTAATCCGGCCGCGGGCCGCCGGGTGCGCCAGCGCCCGGCCCGGCCCCGGTTCCGGCCCCTGTTATGACCGGCCAAGATTCGTCCGTCCGGAGGGCGCGGGAAATCTCCTGTCGCCTTCCGGACCTTTTTTGGGTATGCAACCCGTTGCGCCCCGGCGCGCCATAACTGTCACAAAGGGGGGGCCGCCCGGCCCGCGTCCATGCTTGAAAGCATCGTCACCATCATAGAGGCCCTGCCGTACATTCTGGAAGGCACCCTCGTCACCGTCGCCACCGTGTTCGGGGCCATGTCGCTGGGGCTTCTGCTCGGCGTGCCCATGTCCGTGGCCCAGGTGTACGGGGCGTGGCCCGTGCGGCTTGCCGTGGGGTTCTACGTCTGGTTCTTCCGGGGCATGCCCATCCTGGTGCTGCTGCTGCTGTTCTATTTCGGGCTGTTCCAGCTCATCGGGCTGAACCTTTCCGCCTTCACCGCTTCGTGCCTGGTGCTGGGCATGACCAGCGCCGCCTACCAGTCGCAGATATTCCGGGGGGCCATCCTCTCTCTGCCGCAGGGCCAGCTGCGCGCCGCGCGCGCCCTGGGCATGAGCGACGGAACCGCCATCCGCTCCATCGTCCTGCCGCAGGCCCTGCGCCTGTCCATACCCGGCTGGTCCAACGAGTATTCCATCCTGCTCAAGGATTCCGCGCTGGCCTTCGTGCTCGGCACGCCCGAGATCATGGCCCGCACCCACTTCGTGGCCTCGCGCACCTACGAGCACAACACAAGCTGCACATTCCGGGCTACGCCAGCCACGGACCGTTATAAGGACATCCCCATGGCCACGCCCGAAACCGTCCCCGCCCCCGGCACCCCCATCCTGCGCCTCGAGAACATCGGCAAGACCCTTGGCGGCAAGCGCATCCTGTCCTCGGTCACCATGGAGGTGGACAAGAGCCAGCTGAAGGTGCTCATCGGTCCCTCCGGCGCGGGCAAGAGCACGCTCTTGCAGTGTATCAACCACCTCATCCCGCCGGATGAGGGGCACATCTACCTGGAAGGCCGGGTGGTGGACGCCGGACGCAAGTCCGAACTGTACGCCTTTCGCCAGCAGGTGGGGATGATCTTTCAGGATTTCAACCTGTTCGACCATCTGGACGCGCTGAACAACGTGTCCATCGCCCTGCGCAAGGTGCGCGGCATGAGCCGCAAGGCCGCCGCCGAACGGGCCATGGCCGAACTGGAGCGGGTGGGCCTGGCCAACCGCGCCGCCCTGTATCCGGCCCAGCTTTCCGGCGGCCAGAAGCAGCGCGTGGCCATCGCCCGCGCCCTGGCCATGGACCCCAAGGTCATGCTGCTGGACGAGCCCACGTCCGCCCTGGACCCCGAACTGGTGGGCGAAGTGCTGGCGGTCAT
>JALHHV010000346.1:0-1548 GCA_022837365.1 Desulfovibrio sp.
CATGCCGGCGACGTGGACGTCAACGTGGCCGCCGCCGGGGCCGCGCTGGTGCGCGGCGACCTGAAGGCCGCCAAGCCCTTCTGGTACCGGCTGCATCAGGCACGGCAGGTGCGCGAGCCGGAAAAGCCGCAGTCGGTGTACCACGCCTGCCTGCTGTGGGCGGAACTGCTGCGCCGCGAGGGCCGCGACGCCCAGCCGGGGTTCACCTACGATCCGCAGCGCCACTGCCCCGAGGCCGCCTTCGAAATGCTGGTCCTGGCCCAGCGCTTCGGCGGCGGCGACCTTGAATGGATGCGGGGGGTTGAACGCTTGACTTCACGCCGCAAGGCGCTCACCTTCTACAGGCTCGGCATCCTTGCGCGCCTGGCGCTGGAACCCGGCGCGCCCTGGCGCACCCAGGCCGAATTCGGCCTGACCAGCCTGCGCGCCTACCGCGTGGAGCAAGGGCTGCACGAACTGGCCGAAGCCGGACGGCGCGCCACGGCGGACGGACAGGAGCGGGCCTTCCTGCGGCTGCTGGACGGACACGGCCCCGGCGGACACCTGCGCCGGGGGCTGGAAGCGCCGCCCGCCGCGTCGTCCCCCATGGCGCGGGGCGTGGAACCGGATGCGGGACCGGACGCCGAAGCCGACATTTCACCGGACGCCGCCTCCGCCCCCACGGCGGACGGCGACGGCCGGACCTGAGCAAGGACACCTCATGCTGGAATACCTGCGTATTCGGGACCTCGCGCTCATCGAGGACATGGAACTGGACTTCGCCCCCGGCCTCAACGCCCTTACCGGCGAAACGGGCGCGGGCAAGAGTTTCATCCTCAAGGCGCTCAACTTCCTCATCGGCGACCGCCTGGCCTCCGACATGGTCCGCCCCGGCAAGGACAAGGCCCACGTGGAAGCCCTGTTCGCCCTGCCCGACGGCGACATGGTGCTGCGCCGCGAACTGACGGCCGACACCGGCCGCAGCCGTCTGTTCATCAACGACCGGCTGAGTTCGCAGGACGCGGTGCGCGACATGCGCGCCTCGCTGGTGGTGCACACCAGCCAGCACGGCCAGCAGAAGCTGCTGCAACCCGCCTTCCAGGCCCGGCTGCTGGATGAATTCCTCAACCGACCGGATCTGGTGGCCGCCCGCGACGAAGCCTTGAAGGGGCTGCGCGAGGTGGCCGCGCAACGCGAAGAACTGGCCGCCCGCGCCCGCAGTCTGGAAGACCGGCGCGACGTGCTGGAATTCCAGCAGCGCGAGATCGACAAGGTGGCCCCCGAGGCGGGAGAAGAGGAACGGCTGGAGGAACGCCGCCGCGCCCTGCGCGACGTGGCCTCGGCGCAGGAGGCGCAGGAACGGGCCTTGGCCGTGCTGCGCGGCGAGGGCGGCCCCGGCGTGGCCGAGGCGTTGGGCTTGCTGGAACGGTCGCTGGACGGGCTGGCCCGCCTGGGCGCCGCCCCCGGCGACGGCCCCGGCTCGTCTGGTGACGCCTCCGGCTGGTCTGGCGACGTGGCCGCCATTTCCGCCTTCCGGCAGGGGCTGTCCGACCTGGAACGCCGCCTGCG
>JALHHV010000346.1:1563-6231 GCA_022837365.1 Desulfovibrio sp.
CTGAACCCCGCCCGGCGCGAGGCGGCCGCCCGGCTGGCCCAGGCGCTGGAGGGCGAACTGGCGGGCCTGGGCTTTTCCGAGCACGTGCGCGTGGCCTTCGAGTTCACCCCGCACGAGCCGTGGCCCGGCTGCGTGGAGGATCGGGCGCGCCTGCTGTGGGTGCCCAACCCCGGCCAGCCGCCGCAACCGCTGGACCGCATCGCCTCGGGCGGCGAGCTTTCGCGCTTTCTGCTGGCGGTGGTGGGGCTGATGGCCCGCGACGAGGCCGCCACCCTGATCTTCGACGAGGTGGATTCCGGCGTGGGGGGTCTGACCCTGAACCGCGTTTCGGACCGGCTGGCCGCGCTGGCCGAACGCAGGCAGGTGATCCTGATCACCCACTGGCCGCAGTTGGCCGCCCGCGCGGACCGGCACTTCCAGGTCAGCAAGGAGGTGGCGGACAACGCCACCTTCACCCTGTGCCGCAGGCTGGACGGGGAGGACATCCGAAAAGAGCTGGCCCGCATGGCGGGGGGCGGCGGCCAGGGCGAAGCCATGGCCCGCGAGCTGACTTCATGATATCTGGTTGACAATCCGCCCGTCAGCGGACAGAGACGGACAGCACCCCCATGTGCGAATGGGGGATTACACCCAGTCTCGCACCGCCGAACGACGCACGCAGGAACTTGCCATGACCGACGCGCGCAACCATGATCCCACACAGGGCCCGCCGCCGGATGAACGGCTGGCCGCCTACGTGGCCTGCCTGGCCGCCACCAAGGACCGCCGCGCCGTGCGCGAGGTGGTGGAGCGCGAGGTGTTGCTGTGCCTCATCCGCACCAACAGCGAGCGCATCAACGAATATCCCCTGCTGGAAACGCAGCAGCGGTCCATCATCGAAATCGTGGCCGCGCGTGGTGCGATGGACCCGCTGCACGAGCACATCCGCAAGCTGGTGGGCGAATTCGTGGCCCAGCTGGGGCAGTATGCCAAACCCGGCGGGGCCGATTCCAGCCTGCTGCGCACCGGCCTGGTGAACACGGAAACCCTGCTGCTGAAATGCGTGCAGGGCGTGGTGTACACCACGGCGCTGTGCACCGACAATTTCATCGAAACCCTGGTGCGCGCCTACGGCGAAGAGGCCCTTGGCCCCTCCGACGCCATCACCGAATCCACCGAACTGGACGAACAATACTGGCGCAAGCATTTCGCGCACTTCGTGGCGGGCCTGGTGGACGAGGCTTATGACGCCATCATGGCGCAGGAGGCGTTCACCCTGGCCAAGGAACGCTCGCTGCTGGTCATCCGCTACCCTTTCGACGCCCTGCTGGAACGGTTGTGCCGCACGCCCAGGCCCCTGGACAAGACCCGGGTGCAGAACCTGTTCGAATACGAGACGCGCGACTTCGCCAGCCGCAAGGCGCGCAAGCTGGTGCACGACATCCTGCAGGGCATGGCCGCCCGGCCGGACTACCCCTTTGCCGCGGGCGACATCGACTTCATCAGCCAGATCGTGTGTATCGACCCCGCCGCCCGCGAGATGGAAAAGTTGCAGACCCTGCTGCTGTCCGGCGGCCTGTCCGCTGACCTGGCCGGGGCGGAAGCCGAGGCGCAAGGCGCGCCCGCGCCCGACGTCAACCCCGAGCAGGTACAGTTCCTGCGCGACCAGGTGGTGGGCATGGCGTGCAGCGTGGCCATCACCCTGAACCTGCTGCGCGAGGATTTCTTGCGGGCGCTGGACGGCTTCTCTCCCAAGGAGACGGCCATCGTGCGCCGCACCCTGGGCGACTTTTCCCTGCCCTGTCTGGGCAAGGCCCTGCAATCGCTGCTGGAATTCCAGTTCGTCACCCTGTTGCGCCGCCGCGCGGGCGAGGACATGGGCAAGATCCACATCCGCACCCGCAAGGAGCGGCGCACCTCGGTGGCCGCCGTGGAAACGCTGTTCGATTCCGGGATGACGCGCATCCGGCGCAACAAGTTGTGGCAGCAGGACCCCGGCCGGGCCAACATGCTGCTGTTCCGCCCCCAGACGGCCACGGAACTGGAATCGCTGCTGCACCTGTTGCAGATCGAGCCGCAACTGGCCCGCGAGATCGGCTCGCTGTGGACCGACGCCTCGTTCCGGGTGGAATTCGCCCTGTACATCAGCCTGGACCTGTTGTCGCGCTCCACCACCAACCTGAACCAGCGCCTGGCCGAACTGCTGGCCCGCTTCGGCATCACCCGGCTGTAGCCGGGGCATGCCTCCGCGCCGTTCCGCAACGAAACGCCGCCCCGGAGGGTTTCCTCCGGGGCGGCTTCATCTGTTCGGCATGAACGGCGAAATCTAGGCGGCGCCGTCACTGTCCTTCGGCTTCCTGGCCTTGGCGGGCTTCGCCTGGTCCGGCTTGCCCTGCCCGAATGTGGACGCCTTGGCCTTGGCGGGTTTGTCGCCGCCCGTCTTCTTCGGTGAAGCCTTGGCCGTGCCGCCCTTTCCGGATGCGGCGGGGGCCGGGTTTGCCGCCCCGCCCCTTGCGCGGCGCGTTCTCGAACGGTTCCGGCAGTTCCGTGGGCATGGGGTCGTCCCAGCTCGCGTCGGTGGTGGACCGGGCCCTGGCCTTGCGCGACGCGCGCCCGTCGAGTCCGGCACGATCACGTCCAGCATGATCGCGCCCGGCGGGCCGGGGCTTCCTCGCGCCCGTGGACGCCACGGCGTCGGCGCCGGCCAACGTCAGGTTCACCTCCAGCCGGGCCACGTTGACCTCGGCCAGGCGCACGGTCACGGCCTGCCCCAGCCGGAAGCTGCGGCCGGTGCGCTCGCCCACCAGTTCCTGCCGCTCGGGCAGGTAGCCGTAGTAGTCGTCGTCCAGCGACGACAGGCGCACCATTCCCTCGGCCAGCACCTCGTTGAATTCCACGAAGAAGCCGAAGTCGATGATGCCGGAAATGACCCCGGTGAACTCCTCGCCCACCCGTTCGGACAGGAACAGCACGGTGATGCGCTTGAGTATCTCGCGCTCGGCCTCCATGGCCACGCGCTCGTTGGTGTTCAGGGTGTCGGCGATGGTCAGCAGCGCCCGCTCGCCCGGCAGCGGCCCGTTCACCGGCAGCCCCAGCGTGCGGCGCAGCGCCCGATGCACCACCAGGTCCGCATAGCGCCGGATGGGCGAGGTGAAGTGGCAGTAGCATTCCGAGGCCAGGCCGAAATGGGCTTCGTGCTCGGGCGAATAGCGGGCCTGCATCATGGTGCGCAGGGCCATGCGGCTGACCAGGAATTCCTGGTCCGAGCCCTTGGCCGCCTGCAACACGCCCTGCAACGCCTTGGCCGAGGGCTTGCCGGGCAGGTGCTGCGCCAGCGAGGTGCGGGCCAGCACCTTGAACAGCCCTTCCAGCTTTTCGGTGTCCGGCTCCGGGTGCACCCGGTACAGGAAGCGGGCGTTCTTCTCGGTCAGGAAGCGGGCCACCGCCTCGTTGGCGGCGATCATGAACTCCTCGATGATCTGGTGGCCGAAGTGGCGCACCTTGCGGCCGATGTCCACCGTCTCGCCGTAGATGTTGAAGATCACCTCCGGCTCGGGCAGGTCGAAGTCCAGGCTGCCGCGCTCGTCGCGCTTTTCGTGCAGCAGGCGGGCCAGCCGTTCGGCGCGCTCCAGCAGGGGCAGCACCGGGGTGAGCAGGCGGCGCTCCTTCTCGTCCTTCTCGAACAGCGCCCGGTTCACCTGGCCGTAGGTCAGGCGGGCCTTGGACTCGATGACCGCCGCGTAGAACTTGCTGCGGCCGGGGCTCCTGCGCCTCGCGGTCCATGGCCGAGCCGGGCCGCACGTAGTGGCCCACGTCGGCGATGGCCACCCACAGGCGGTAGCCGGTGCCCTGCTCTTCCACGTACACGGCGTCGTCGAAGTCGCGGGCCTTGGCCCCGTCGATGGTCACGAACTCCAGGTGGCGCAGGTCGATGCGCCCCTCCATGTCGTCGCGGCCGGGCGCGGCGGGCAGGGCCTGCGCCTCTTCCAGCACTTCGGGCGGAAAGTCGGTGGGCACGTCGTGGTTGATCTTCACCAGCCGTTCCTGCACCAGCACGTTGTCGTCGGCGCCCAGCACGGCAAGCCCGGTGGCAGCCCACAGGCCGTCCTCCACCTTTTCGCCGGGGGCCGCCACCACAAGGTCGCCCTTCTCGGCCTTTTCCTCCACCGCGCTCATGTCCACCACGAAGCTCACGGCCATGCGCGGGTCGGCCGGGCGGCACAGCAAGCTGTGCCTGCCCATGCGGCGCACCACGCGGGCGGGGATTTCCTTGCGGCCCCGCTCCAGCACGCGCACGATGCGCCCTTCCGGATTCTTGCCGTGGCGGCCGGGCAGCAGGGCCACCACCACCTTGTCGCCGTGCCAGGCGTCGCCCATCTGATAGGGATGCACGTAGATGTCGTCGCGCCCCTTTTCCTCGGGCAGCACGAAGCCCATGCCGGAACGCTGGATGGACAGGGTGCCCGTGACCAGCCGCAACTGCTCCACGAGGCCCCAGGCCCCGCCGCGCAGGCGGATGATGCGGCCCTGCCGGACGAGGTCGTCCAGGCGGTCCTCCAGTTCCTTCTTCATGTGGCGGTGCAGACCCAGCATGCGCATCAGCACGTCGATCTTCAGCGGGCGGTGCGCCTCGCGGAACAGGGTCGCCAGGTCGTTCGCGTCGGGCAGCACGTGGCTTTCGTCGCGTTT
>JALHHV010000347.1 GCA_022837365.1 Desulfovibrio sp.
ATCGGACGCCACCCCCACGGCCCCCATGGAGTTGACCAGCAGTTGCGGCCACGTCTCGATGGACTGGTTGGGCAGCCACAGGTCCACCTCGGGCAGTCCGGCGGCCAGGTCGCGCTCGCCGTAGCGGCCCACCAGGCACCCGGCCACGGCCAGCAGGGGCCGCCGGGCCAGGCCGGAAATCTCGTCCACGGCCTCCACCACGGTGCGCACCGATTCCTCCACGGCGGGCAGGATGAAGCCGCAGGTGTTCACGAGCACCACGTCGGCCTCGGCCATGGTGTCCACGGGGCGCACCGGGACGCCCAGCGCGCCCAGCAGGCGTTCGGTGTCCACGCGGTTCTTGGGGCAGCCGAGGCTGACGGAATAAACACTTATCATTGGATGGAGTTCCGGGTATGGGAAAGGTGGAGGGTACCGCACGCCCCCGTGGCGGCACATGCCGTACCACGGAAGCCCATCCGCCCCCGGCCGCCCCGGCGGTAACCGCAGGGCAGGCCCGTGGGCGTGGTGCTGGGTGCCGCGTACCCGCAATGCGCGTCGCGCGCAAGCCCCCGCGCCCGGCAGTCCGGATGCGGGCGGCCTGCCCGCGCCGCTCCGTACGACATCCGCCGCCCATCACCGGCCCAAGGAGCCCCGCATGACCACGCTGCCCTCTTCCGGCCCCCCTGCGCCGCACGCCCCCAAGCCGGAATCCGGCGACGACACGGCCCGCCCCGCGCCCGAACATGCCAAACACGGGGCCGACCATGGAACCGGATACGGAACAGACTGCTCCCCGGATCGTGACCCTGCCTGCGCGCCGGGCGGCCAGACCGCGCCGCGCCGCCCCTTCCCGGTGGCGCTGGCCGGGGTGGGCCGCGCCCTGCGCCCGGTGGCCGGATTGCTGCAACGGCCCGACTTTTTGCAGGGCTTTCCGTGGGTGCATCTGGCGGGCATGCTGCTGACCCCGCAGGACCGCGACGAACTGGCGCTCCACGCCTGCCAGCCGCTGAGCGCGCCCGCCACCGCCGCCCCGCCTTCCGCTCCGCCCTCCGCTCCGCCCTCAGCTCCGCCGGACCCCGCCGTGCTGGAAGCCCGCGCGGGCCTGCCCCCCGCCCCGCCCGCGCCCGGCGGGGTGGACCGCTTCGAATCCGCCGCCGCCCTGTTCGCGGCCCTACCCGGCCTGCGCATGGTCATCGACCTGTCCGACGACGGCCGCCACATGGCCGGCCTGCGCGCGGCGGCCCCGGCGGGCGTCTCGCTGCTGGACGCGGGCGGCGCGCTGTGGGTGTGGGAAATGCTGGCCTCGGAAAAGCTGTGCTCCACCTGCAACCTGCACCTGCGCGAGGCGCGCGACCTGTTCGCCACGCTCATCGACCAGGTGGACGAGGACATCCTGCTGCTGGACACCGAAGGCCGCATCGTGGACCTGAACCGCAACATCCTGCAACGCAAGGGCGGCACCAAGGACGACTGGATCGGCACCTGCTGCTGGCAACTGGACGGCGCGGCCTTCTGCTGCCCGCCCGAGCACGGCGGCTGCACCTTCCGCGAGACCGTGGCCACCGGCCACAAGGCGGAGCGCATCCACACCAAGGTCAACGAGGACGGGCGGGCGCAGTACTTCCGGGTGTACACCTACCCGGTCACCGACGACGCGGGCCGCCTGACGCGGGTCATCGAGATGCGGCGCGACATCACCAACCGCACCAACATGGAACTCCGCCTGCAACAGGCCGAAAAGATGGCCGCCATCGGCGAACTGTCCACCTACGTGGCCCACGAGATACGCAACCCGCTGTTCGCCATCGGCGGCTTCGCCAATTCGCTGCTGCGCTCGCCCTCGCTGGACGAGACGGCGCGCGGCAAGGTGCAGGTGATCCTGGAGGAATCGCGGCGGCTGGACACCATCCTGAAGTCCATCCTGAACTTCGCGCGGCCCACCTCTCCGGTGCAGGGCGAGGTGGACCTGAACCTGCTGGCCCGCCAGACCATGGAACTGATGAGCATCGGGTTCGACCAGCGGCGCATCCAGGTGGACATGCAGCTTGCGCCCGCCATCCCCAAGGCGCACGGCGACGGCGAGATGCTCAAGCAGTGCCTGATCAACCTCGTCAAGAACGCGCAGGAGGCCATGCCCGAGGGCGGCCGCCTGACCGTGCGCACCGGCATGTCCCAGCAGCACGTGCACATCGCCGTGGCGGACACGGGCGTGGGCATCCCAGCGGAACTGCACGACAAGATCTTCAGCCCGTTCTTCTCCACCAAGGAGAAGGGCGCGGGCATCGGCCTGGCCATGAGCCGCAAGATCATCGAGGAAATGGGCGGCCGGGTGGACCTGCAAAGCCAGGTGGGCAAGGGCACCACCATCACCCTGTACCTGCAACCGCTGCTGGCCGTGCCCAAACCGGCGGAACCCCGAAGGGACGACCCGGCGGGCGAGGGGATGAAGGGCTGACCCCCGGGGAGGGGAGACCGGGCATGCCGGAAGCCGTCCGATGCCCGCTTGCCTCCGGGCCGATTCTTCCGCACAATGCGCCCCGCGCGTCCCCACGGGGCGCGCCGCCATCCCAACCCCGAACCCGGGCCAACGACACATGACCACCGCTTCGAACACCACCCCCGCGAACATCCCCAGCGGCGCCGCCGTCATCGTGCTGGCCACCCGCAACGCGGGCAAGATCCGTGAACTCGACGACATGCTGAGGGACACCGGCGTCACCGTGGTCGGCCTCGACGCCTCCTGCTGAAAGCGCGCACCGTGGCCCAACTGACCGGCCGCATCGCCGTGGCCGACGATTCCGGGCTGGAGGTGGACGCCCTGGGCGGCGCGCCCGGCGTGTATTCCGCCCGCTATTCCGCCGAAGACGGCGTGCCCGCCACCGACGCCCGCAACAACGAAAAGCTGCTGGCCGCCCTGTCCGATGTGCCGGACGAGCGGCGCACGGCGCGCTTCCGTTCGGTCATCGCCGCCTGCGCGCCGGACGGCCGCCACATCACCGCCGCCGGGGCCTGGGAAGGCCGCGTGGCCACCGCCCCGCAAGGCGACAACGGCTTCGGCTACGACCCGCTGTTCTTCGACCCGGAACTGGGCCGCACCGCCGCCA
>JALHHV010000348.1 GCA_022837365.1 Desulfovibrio sp.
CAGCCGGTAGGCGTAGTCGAACAGCCGCCGGGCCACCAGCGCCACGGGCACGCCCGCATCGGCGGCCACCTGCGCGGCGGCCTCGCGCAGCCGCCCGGCAGCCTCGCCGTCCATGCCGATGCCGTCGTGCGGCACGGGCACCGCCACCTGCCAGCCGTACATGGCCTGCACCCTGCGGCGGGTGTACTCCTGCGCCATGGTCAGTCGCATGCAAGACCTCCCGGCGGTAAACACGGGAAACGCGGCCCGCGGCCGGCTGGTCCTATCCCATGTACAGGCCCAGCAGCACGCCCCCCAGCACCATGAAGGCGACGACCCCGTTCAGGGTGAAGAAGGCCATGTTCACCCGCGACATGTCGTCGGGGCTGATGATGCGGTGTTCCCAGGCCAGCACCCCGGCGACGACCGCCCACACCGCGTACCACGGCCAGCCCAGCGAGGCGGACCAGCCCGCCAGCAGCAGGAAGATGGCCGCGTTGGCGTGGCAGAAGCCGGAAACCACCAGCGCGGCGGGCAGGCCGAAATGCGCGGGCACGGCGTGCAGGCCCACGGACCGGTCGAACTCGATGTCCTGGCACGAATACAGGATGTCGAACCCGGCCACCCAGAACAGCACGCCCCAGAACAGCAGCACGGCGGGCACCGTGAACTGCGGGTCCACGGCGATCCACCCGGCCACCGGGGCCAGGCCCAGCACCCCGCCCAGGAAGAAATGGCACAGCCAGGTGAAGCGCTTCAGCAGGCTGTACGAGGCGGCCACCAGCAGCGCCACGGGGGCGAGGTACAGGCACAGCCGGTTCAGCCCGGCGCAGGCGGCCACGAACAGCACGGCCATGAACACGGTGAAGGCCCACGTCCAGGCCACGGAAATCTCGCCGGTGACCAGCGGGCGATTGGCGGTGCGCGGGTTCAGCCTGTCGTACTTCAGGTCCGCCAGACGGTTGAAGGCCATGGCGAACGAGCGCACGGCCACCATGGCCACGGTGAGCAGCAGCATGGGCGCCAGGCCCGGCCAGCCCCCGGCGGCCAGAAAGGCCCCGGCATAGGCGAAGGGCAGCGCGAACACCGAGTGTTCGATCTTGATCATGCGGCAGATGGCCGCGAGGCGCGAAAAGGGATTCATGTGGCGTCCGTCCGGTTCGTTTGGCTAGGCGGCCGTTTCCTGGCAGGTTGCATCGTCCGGTTCACGCTCCAGGGCCGCGCGCACCAGACCGATTTCATCGCGCGCCCGCTCCTGCGCCTGGCGGCGCGCGTCGTCCATTTCTTCGTAGCGCGAGAGCAGAAGGTCCACAAGCTCGCCGTCCAGCTTGCCGTCGCGGGCCTGCTCGCGCAGCACGGCGCGGGCCGCCTCGGGCGGCATGCCGCCCCGGTAGGGCCGGTCCTCGGCGATGGCGGTGAACACGTCGGCCACGGCCACGATGCGCGCGGGCAGGGGCAGGTCGTCGCCCGTGAGGCGGTAGGGATAGCCGCTGCCGTCCATGCGCTCATGGTGCAGCGCGCCCCAGGTGGCCACCTGGGTGAACCCCGGCACGGAGGCCAGGATGTCCATGCTGTGCTCCGCATGGCGGCGCATGCGCGCCATTTCCCCCTCGTCCAGGCGACCCGGCTTTTCCAGGATGTCCAGCGGAACGCCCAGCTTGCCGATGTCGTGCAGCAGACCCGCCACGTACAGGGCCTTGCCCTGCGGGCCGTCGAACCCGGCCCAGCGGGCCAACAGGCGCGCGGTTTCCGCCACGCCGCTGGAATGGGTGGCGGTGAAGGGACTGCGCGAGTCGATGACCAGCGAGAACAGCGCGGAGAACGAGATCACCCCGTCGGCGTCCAGGATTTCCTCCTCCAGCCGCCCGCCCGGCCCGGTGTGCAGATGGCATTCCGGCGCGCGCAGCCCGGCGGCGAAGTCCGGGTCGGACGTCAGGTCGTGCAGGGCGTCCAGCGCGTCGGGCCGGAACAGGCCGGAGCGCCCCCGCTCCAGCCGTTCCATGGCGCGGGGGAACTGGCGGGCCGGGTCCTCGCCGCGCCGCAGCTGCACGTCCAGCCTGTCGGCCAGGTGGATGATGTGGGCGGCGGCGGAAACGCCGTCCTCCTTCCTGCCGTGGCACCACGGGGCGTGGTGATGGCGCACCAGGCGCGCGGCCTGGGCCAGACGCGGGCAGGTGCCCAGCATCACGGCCCCGGCGCGGGAGTGCGAGTCCATGTCCTGCTCGAATATCAGCCCTTCCAGCGCCGCCTTCAGCGGCACCGCGCCCGCGTCGTGCATCAGCGAGGCCAGCAGCAGTTCGCACCTGTCCCTGTCGGGCAAGCCGAGCCGTTCGGCCAGGCGCGCGGCGATGAAGCCCACGTGCACGTGATGCGCGGCCACGGCCGGGCTCACCAGGTCGAGCGCACGGGAAAAGGCCACGGTCAGGTCGATGAGCCTGACCTGCAAAG
>JALHHV010000349.1 GCA_022837365.1 Desulfovibrio sp.
TACTTCCCCGCCGTAAGCAGCAGGACGCAGCACAGCATCCACTTGATGAGCCGGGCGGAAACGTACTTCTGGCAGCGCGCGCCCAGGTACATGCCCGCCATGCCGCCAAGGCCCAGCAGCAGGCCCAGCATCCAGTCCGGGGCCACGGACATGTGTGGGTACAGCGGCGCGATGGCCATGTAGAAGGTGACGCCCGCCACCGAGGTGACGAAGGTGCCCATCAGGGCCGCGCCCGCCACGGTGTACACCGGCAGCCCGAAGAACGAGACGAAGAACGGCGCGATGATGGCCCCGCCGCCGATGCCGTACACCCCGCCCACGATGCCCACGACGAAGCTCAGGCTGAAGATGCCCACGGTGCGGAAGCTGTAGGTTTCGCCGTAGAAGCTGTACGAGATGCGCGACAGGCAGCACTCGTTCATGCACACGGCGGGCAGGTCGTCGGGGTTCCTGCCTTCCGCCTCCGCCTTTTCGCGGTGGGCGCGCACCAGCGCGCGGAACTTTTCCTCCGCCGTGGCCTTGCCGTTGCCCGCCTTCTTCTTCGTCAGGTCGCGCACCATGCGCAGGGCGATGTAGGCCAGCACGCACGCGGCGAACAGCTTGAAGTCGCGCGCGTCGGGCAGCCAGGTCACCCGCACCAGGGCCCCTATCAGCACCCCCGGCAGCGTGCCGACGATCACCACCCACGTCAGCGGCCAGACCATGCGCCCTTCGCGGATGTAGCGGTACACCCCGCTGGGGATGGCCACCACGTTGTAGAACTGGTTGGTGGCGCTGACGGAGGGGTTCACGTAGCCCAGGAAGGACATCTGGAAGGGCAGCAACAGGAACGCGCCCGACACGCCCCCCATGGACATGAAGAACGACACCACGAACGCCACCAGCGGCGGTATCCACGGTTCCGCGTGTATGCCTGCGACGGGGAAGTACATGGCGGCCTCCTGCGCGTGAGCGGCCGGGGCGGGGAAGACCGGGACGGATGCCGGACCGGCGGTGGCGGACAGGATGCCCGGCCGGTTCCGGCGGTTCTTTTTCTAACACGTTTTTTATAATTTTCGTGTTAGTTGAAAAATAGCGCATGGCCGGGCTGATGTCACGGATTATTTTATTTTCATGCCTGTGCGCGGAATGAATCACGGCTTTTATTTTCGCGCGTCAGCGCCTATATGATAAAAATTCCGACGACGGACGGACGGGTTCGCGGCGTTCGCCGCCGTATTCCGGACCTGTCGCCGCAGGACGCACGCCCGGCGACAGACACGGCCCCGCCCGGCCCCACGCGCACGCAACCAACGGGACACCCATGCGACAGGACGACAGCCTCGAACGAATCTGGGAAGCACTGGCCGAAAACGTGGCGGAACGCCGCCACAATCCGGCGGGCATGCTCTCCATACCCGACGACGTGAAGTATCTGGACACGGTGGAACTGGCCCGGCTGGAAGAGGCCTTCCGCCTGTGGGCCGCCCGTCCGGCGCGGGGCGACGTGCGCCGCTCGCGCCTGCGCATGCTGCTGGTGTTCCTGCTCATCCGCCACACCGGGGCGCGCCTTGGCGAAGTGCTGGCCCTGGCCCCGGCCCGCGACATCGACACGGCGCGCGGCGTGGCCCGCCTGGGCGAGCCCGTGCGCGAGGTGCAACTGCCGCCCGATCTCGTGGCCCAGCTTTCCGGCCTGCTGGACGAGGCCGTGGCGGGCGAGGGCGAACGCCCCTTCGACGTGGACCAGGCCCACGTGCGCCGCAAGTTCTACGAGCGCGCCCACGAGTGCGACCTGGCCCCGGACCTCGCCAACCCCAGCGCCCTGCGCCGCTCGCGGGCCATCGAACTGCTGCGCTCGGGCCTGCCGCTGCCGGTGGTGCAGCGGTTGCTGGGCCATTCCACGGCCAGCCTGACGGCGGCGTACATCGACGTCTCGCACGAGGACATGCAGCGCATGGTGGGCCACGCGCTGGACCGCGAGCAGCGCCGCCGCACCAGCGCGCGCAACGCCTTCTACGGGCGCATCGCGGCGGTGGTGCGCGGCGACGTGCAGTCGGTGGTTTCGGTGCAGACGCCGTCGGGCATCCGGGTGGCCTCGGTCATCACCAACGACAGCCTGGACAATCTGGGCCTGCGCCCCGGCGTGTTCGCCGCGGCGGAGGTGAAGGCCCCGTGGGTGGTGCTGACCGTGGGCAGCGAGGCCCCCACCTCCACGGCGGGCAACGTGTACCCGGCCACCATCGTCAAGGTGCTGATGGGCGCGGCCACGGCGGAAGCGGTGGCCCGGCTGGAGGACGGCACCGAGATCTGCTCCGTGCTTACGGCGGACCGGGTGCGCTCGCTGGATCTGGCCGTGGGCACTCCGGTGTGGGTGCTGATCAACGTGTTTTCCGTCATCCTGAACGTGAGCTGACGGCGCGGGGCGTCGCCCCCGGCCCGCCCCGNNNNCTTTCGCCTGCCGGGGCCGGACCGTGCGCCAGTGCGGCGCTCTCGACTTTTGCCCGCCGCTCCGGTATGTGGCGCGGACACACCATGCCGCCTGAGCGCGCAGGCAGTTTCCGCCGGCGTGCCCGCCGCGCGGAGTTCCGTCGCATTTCCGTCGCACAACAGGCCGCACTCTCAAGGAGGCCGCCATGCCATGCCGTACGCTCTTCCTCCGGTCCGTGGATGACGGGGAGGAACTGCAGGCCCTGCTCGCGGGGCGTGACAACCCCGGCGACACCGTGGAACCCGCCGTCCGCGAGATTCTGGATACCGTCCGCGCCGGGGGCGACGCCGCCCTGGCCGACTACACCCGCCGTTTCGACTGTCCCGGCTTCGACGCCGCGCGCATCCGCGTGGGCGAAGACGAAATCGCCGCCGCCCTCGAAGAGGTCGGCCCCGGCGACCGGGCCATCATCGCCGAAGCCGCCGCCAACATCCGCGCCTTTCACGAGGCGCAGAAGGAACGGTCGTGGTTCTCCACCCGGCCGGACGGCTCCGTGCTGGGCCAGATGGTCACCCCCGTGGACCGCGCCGGGCTGTACGTGCCCGGCGGGCAGGGCGGCAACACCCCGCTCATCTCCAGCCTGCTGATGAACGCCATTCCCGCGCAGGTGGCCGGGGTGCCGGAAATCGCCGTCATCTCGCCGCCCCGCAAGGACGGCACGCTGAACCCGTTCATCCTCGCCGCCGCGCACCACCTTGGCGTCACCGAGGTGCACCGCGCGGGCAGCGCCTGGGCCATCGCCGCCTTGGCCTTCGGCACCGAGACCGTGCGGCCCGTGGACGTCATCGCCGGGCCGGGCAACATCTGGGTGACCACGGCCAAGCGGCTGCTCATCGGCCGGGTGGGCATCGACATGATCGCCGGGCCCAGCGAAATCCTGAT
>JALHHV010000350.1 GCA_022837365.1 Desulfovibrio sp.
CCCGTGGTGGCCCTGTCCGGCGGGGTGATGCAGAACCTGACCCTGTCCGTGCACCTGCCCCAGGCCCTTGCCGCGCGCGGGCTTACCGTGCTGACCCACGCGGAACTGCCCCCCGGCGACGGGTGCATCTCGCTGGGGCAGGCCGCCTGGGCGCGCCGGGCGCTGGCCGCGCGGGGATAGCCCCCGCCGCGCCGCGTCCCCGCCGTGCCCCAGATGCGCCGTGCCCCAGATGCGCCGCGTCTCAGATTCACCGTGCCCTGCCGCAACGTCTGCCACAAGAATCCGAAAGCGCCACTCTCATTCCGCAACGCCACTGTACGTCCCGTTGACATGCGGCCTCCGAGAAAGCATCCGGAAATATAACCCGGTTTACTTTCGCGCTGCATTCGTGCTATGCGGATAAGTTCCGGAAGTTTTCCATCCTGAATCGCCCTTCGCGCGCTTCCGCACACTCCCGATGCATCCGGCAACGCCTCATCCACCGCCGGTACCTCCACTTCACCAAGGACAGTCATGGCGCGCCAGAGACCAGCCGACACTCCCTATTTTTCCCCCCGGCTGAAGAACAGGCTGCGCGAAGCCCTGACCATGCGCAGCGTGCTCATCGAGGCGCCTTCCGGCTACGGCAAGACCACGGCCGTGCAGAACTACATCCATCCGCACCTGCCCCGGGACACCGCATGGGTGCGGCACGTCGGCGCGGAGGAATCGCCGCAGGCCGCATGGCGGCGCTTTTGCCAGGCCGTGCGGAAGATCGACGAGCCCACGGGCAGGACACTGCTCGGCCTTGGCCTGCCGGACGAGGACAACGCCGGGGACGTGGCCGCCCTGCTGCGCGAAATGGACAGCGCGCAGCCCGCATGGCTGGTGCTGGACGACTTCCAGCACATCGCCCCCCTTGCGCCCATGGCCGTCTGGAAGGCCCTGCTGGAGCACGATTCGCCCACGGTGCGGGTGGCCGTGGTCACCCGCGCGCTGGAACCCTGCATCATGCCGTACGAAAAATCCGGGTACCTGCGGCTGGACGTGGCCGACCTGCGCCTGACCGAGGGCGAAACGCGGGAATACGCCGCCCATGCCGGCATCACGCTGGCGGAAGAAGAGGCGGCGGAACTGCACCGCCGCGCCGAAGGCTGGATGATCGCGCTGGCCCTGCACCTGCGGCGCTGGCGCGAAACGGGCGGCTTCGCCGCCGCGTCCGGGCTGGAAGGGCTGCTGCGGGACGTCATCTGGAACGGCCTGGAAGATGCCGGGCGCGACTTCCTGCTGCGCCTTTCCCCCTTCGAATGCTTTTCGCACCGGCAGGCCACGTTCCTGCTGGACAGGGACCACCTGCCCCGCAAGACCATGGCGGCCCTGCAACGCAACGCCCTGCTGCGGTTCGACGCGGCCCAGGGGCTGTACTACCCGCACAGCACCCTGCTGGAATTCACGCGCAAGGCTTTTGCCCAACTGCCCGACGCCCGGCAGCGCGAAGCGCTGTACGCGGCGGGCGGCTGGTGCGCCGCCGAGGGCGACTGGGAAGCGGCCATTTCCTTCTATTACCGCCTGCGCGACTTCGAGCGGATACTCTCGCTCGACCTTTCGGGCATGGAAGGCAACCGCCTGCTGGACATGCCGGGCATGGCCTACACCACGGCGCTCACGGACATCGCCGCCAACTGCACGCGCGAGATGAAGCTGCGCCACCCCGTGTCCGCCATCCAACTGGCCTTCGAACTGCTGTCCCAGGGCTGCTACGAGGAATTCGGCGCGCTGTTCGCCGAGATGGGCGAACTGGTGGAAACCGCGCCCATGCCCCCGGACCGGCGGGACTACCTGCGCGGCGAACTGCTGCTGGTGGAGGCGTTCAGCCGCTACAACGACATCGCGGAAATGGGGCGGCGCATGCAGCGCGCCTCGGAACTGACCGGCGGCATGACTGCGCTGGTGGCCCTGGACAATTCCTGGACCTTCGGCAACGCGTCGGTCCTGTTCATGTACCACAGCGAAACGGGCAGGCTGGACGGCGAATGCGCCGACATGAAGACGTATTGCCCCTACTACTTCGCCATGACGCAGGGGCACGGCAGCGGCGCGCCGGAACTCATGGCGGCGGAATGCCTGCTGTACCGGGGCGACGCGGCCATGGCGCAGGTGCACGCCTGCAAGGCCCGGCACGAGGCCGCGTTGCGCGGGCAGGCCAGCATCCTGATCGGGGCGGAATTCGTGCTGGGGCGGGCGGCCATGCTGCGGGGGGACACGGACGCCCTGGTGGACGCCATGGACGCCATGACCGGCATCGCGGATGCGCACCCCCAAAAGACCAACCGCATGGCGGCGGACATGGCCCGCTCGTACCTGATGGGCCTGCTGGACCGCCCGCGGGACATGGCGGAATGGCTGCGCGAGGGCACGCCCGGCGCGTTCGCGAAGCGCCT
>JALHHV010000351.1 GCA_022837365.1 Desulfovibrio sp.
GTGGTCACGCCGTTCCTGCCCGGCGATTCGCTGCTGTTCGCGGCGGGCACCATCGCCGGGGCCGGGCACCTGGAATACTTTCCCCTGGCGTTCACGCTGCTGGCCGCCGCCATCATCGGCGACGCGGTGAACTACCGCATCGGCCGGTACATCGGACCGCCGGTGTTCGAGAAGAACTACCGCCTGCTCAACCGCCAGCACCTGTACCGCGCGCACGAGTTCTACGAGCGCCACGGCGGCAAGGCCATCGTGCTGGCCCGCTTCGTGCCGGTGGTGCGCACCTTCGCCCCCTTCGTGGCGGGGGTGGCGGCCATGGACGCCCGGCGCTTCCTGCTGTTCAACGCCGGCGGAGCCCTGCTGTGGGTGGGCCTGCTGGTGACGGCGGGCTACTTCCTGGGCAACATTCCGGTGGTGCAGCGCAATTTCAGCGTGGTCATCTACGGCATCATCGTTGTGTCGGTGCTGCCCATCGTGGTGGAATACGCCCGCGCGATGCTGCGCCGCGAACGGTAGCCACGGCGACGAAGCGGAGCGACAACCGTTTTCTTCCATTGCCGCGCCGCATTCCGCTCCCCGGGGCGGGTGCGGCGCGCGCCGTTTTCCGCGTCGCGCTCCACGGCGCCGATGCGTCTCCACACCGTCCGTTGCGGGTTTCCTCTTTGACGTCGCGCTGCTTTGGAGTAGTGTGACATCGTCGGATGTGGCTGCGCCGGTTCCGGGGGGAACCGCGTGCGGCAGGACGCAAGGGGCCGCTGCAATGCAGGATGGATACGACGCTGACGACCGCGTGCGTCCGGAAGGTGGGGAATTGCCGGACTTGCGCGATCAACCTGACGGATGTGACGGGCCGGAGGGGGGTGACGGGCGGCGCGGGGCAGCCGACGGGGCCGGGCCGTTGCGCCGCGAGGCCGAACTGTTCCGGGGCCTGTTCCGCAACATGAACGCGGGCGTGGCCGTGCTGCGTCCCGTGCGGGATTGTCCCGGCGTCATTCCCGT
Source organism: Desulfovibrio sp. (assembly GCA_022837365.1). Taxonomy (GTDB): domain Bacteria; phylum Desulfobacterota; class Desulfovibrionia; order Desulfovibrionales; family Desulfovibrionaceae; genus Cupidesulfovibrio. The sequence goes on from JALHHV010000351.1 coordinate 997, forward strand.
TGTCCCGGAGGCCGCTTCCGGGGCGCCGCCTGACACGTCCCCTGACGCGCCCCCCGAAGAGTGCCCGGACTTCGTCCTGCTGGACATCAATCCGGCGGGCGAACGGCTGAGCCGCCTGCCGCGCGAGACGTCCATCGGCAAGCCCCTGTCCGCGCTGCTGCCCGCCCCGGTGGCCGCCACCCTGCGCGAAGCCCTGGCCCGCGCGTGGCGCAGCGGCATCGCCGAACACCTTCCCTCCTTCCTCTACAGCGACGAGATACGCGGCTGCTGGCGCCACTACTTCATCAGCCGCGCCGATTCGGGCGACCTGCTGCTGATCTACGAGGACGTCACCGAACGCTATACCGCCCTGGCCAACCTGGCCGCCGGAGAAGAGAAATACCGCGCCCTGGTGGAAAACACCCCGGACATCGTCATGCGCTTCGGCGGCGACCTGCGCCTGACCTACGTCAACCCCGCCGTCATTCCCTACCTGGGGCTGCCGGAAGCGCTCACGGGGCGCGAGGTGACGGACCTCGGCCTTGCGCCGCAGGTGGCGGAATTCTGGGCGCGGCAGTTGCGCGGGGTGCTGGAGTCGGGCCGGGCGGTGCAGACCGACTATGTCTTTCACGGCCCCTCGGGCCGGGTGCTGTTCGACTGGCGGCTGGTGCCGGAGCGCGGCGCCGACGGCGGCGTGGCGTCGGTGCTCAGCCTGCTGCGCGACGTGACCCGCCATCGGTCCACCGAGCATGACTTCCGCACCCTGTTCCGCAAGCTGATAACCAGTTTCGCGGTGCACGAAGTGCTGCTGAACGAGGCGGGATGCCCCGTGGATTACCGCTTTCTGGCGGTGAACCCCGCCTTCGAGACGATTTCTGGCCGCCGGGCAGAGGACGTGCTGGGCCGCACGGCCAGCGAACTGTTCGGCCCGCAGGATCCGGCGTGGGTCGAGCAGTTGGGGCGGGTGGCCCTGACCGGCAAGCCGCTGCACCTGGAGCACTATTCCCGCAACATGGGTAAATGGCTGGAAATGGCGGTGTACCGGGTGCGCGAACGGCAGTTCGCCGTCATCGCCGCGGACATCAGCGAACGCCGCAACGCCCGGCGCGAACGCAGGCTGAGCGCGGCGCGTCTGGCGGCCCTGCACCGCCTGTCGCGCATGGACACCGCGCCGGAACGGTCCATCATGCGTTTTGCCCTGGAACAGGCCGTGCGGTTGACCGGCAGCGAACTGGGCTACCTTGCGCTGGTGGACGGGGGCCGGGTGACGGCGGACGGCGTGCTGTGGTCTCACCTGATGACGGAACCGGCGACGGCGGGAGCGGCCGCCGCCACGCCCGGCAAAAGCCCGGTGGAGGGGCCGTGGTGCGAGGTGGCGCGCACGGGCCAGCCGGAAATCCGCAACGGGGATGAACCCGGCCCGACTGG
>JALHHV010000352.1 GCA_022837365.1 Desulfovibrio sp.
CCGGTCCCAGGTGCCGTAGTGGGCGTTGTCCAGGTCCACCAGCACGTTGGAGGTGGTGCAGTCCGGGTTGGGGCGCACGCGGCCGTCGGGTTCCAGCAGGGTGCGGTCGGACCACAGCACCAGCAGGTCGCTGCACCGCTTCACCGGCAGGAAGCGCTCGCGCCGGGTGACGATGGCCCGCGCCTTGGGGAACAGCGAAATGGCCGCGCCCATGGCCGTTTCCACCTGCCAGACCTTTTCCGAATGGGGGTCGCGCGGGTTCACGGTCTTGGGGTTGCGGATCATGGGCAGGCGCAGCAGGCCGTGCCCGTCGATGTGGCGGCGCAGCGCGCGCAGGTCCAGCCAGATGTTGTTGGTGTTGAACAGTCCGTAGCGCACGATGTCCTGGAAGCGGGGCAGGTCTTCGTCCGGGCACTGGGCCAGTTCGCGCAGCGCCAGCCCGCCGTCGCGCGAACGGGCCAGGTGCCCGCCCTTGCGGTCCGCCGGGGTGCGCGGCGCGCATTCCATCAGGAAAGGGATGTCCTCTTCCATGAGGTAGCCGAGGATGGCCGGGTCCAGCGTGGCGCCCAGGTTGTCGGCGTTGGAGATGAGCGCGTAGCGGCGGCCCGATTCCAGCAGCCGGTCCAGGTGGCCGGAAAGGGCCAGCGCGGCGTAGATGTCGCCGTGGCCGGGCGGGTTCCATTCCAGTTCCGGGTTTTCCGGGTACTCCACGGGCAGCAGCGTTGCCCGCGACACCTTGGGAAAGCGGTGCTGCAAGAAGGTGCCCGGCCTGCCGGTGTGTTGCAGGCCCAGCACGTCCAGCGCGCGCAGGGTGTCCTGGTGGGTGGAAAAGCTGTTCATGAACAGCAGCGGCGAAGGCCCGCCGTGGGCGCGGCGCAGGTGTTCGGCCTGGCGCACGATGAGTTCGAGGAAGGTGGCCCCGTTCTTGGCGGGCAGCAGCGACTTGGCGTGGGTCATGCCCATGCTGGTGCCGAGGCCGCCGTTCAGCTTGATGCACGCCGCCTCGCGCAGGCGGGCGCGCCCGGTGGCGGCGTAGGGGGCCAGGTCGTCCAGCAGGGGCAGGTCGTCGCGCCCCACGGGCAGGATGTCCGATTCGGGGATCAGGCCGGTGCTGCCGCAGGCCAGTTCTTCCAGGTATGAGGCGAACAGCGTCACCAGCGGCGAGGGCATTCCGGCGCGCGACATCTTGGCGGCAAAGGGTTGCAGGGGAGCGGTGCACACGCCGGCATCCGCGTCCGCATCGGGAATGCGGACGGGGGCGATGGTGGGGGCGGCGGGCCGGGTCAGCAGCTCGGGGCCGGAATGGGGCATGGCAACCTCTGCAAAAGCGCTACGAAGGCATTCCGATGGCGCGCACGGCGGCGCGCCGAAGGGACGGGCATGCAAGAATGCACCAAATGTAGCATAACTTCAAGAAAAGGACAGCAGAAAAGGGGGGTTGCGCATGGCGAACCGGTGACGGCGGGGTGGCGGAACACGGCGCGCGGGCGAGAATGAGGAATATTCGTAAATGGTTGCTGACGAAAAGGGGCGGCGCGGCAAACTGGCCGCCGCGCCGCCGGAATGCGCGGGATTGCGGGAAGAGGGGTGGGAAGAAGAGGCGAAAGACTACAGGTACCCGTGCAGCGGGCCGCCAGGCGCGGCCAGCGCGTCCACGCGGCGCTCCACGTCCGGGTCGGTCTCCAGCGCCGGGGCGTGGAACGACTTCAGCCGCGCGTCGATGAGCAGCGGGCCGGTGCACCCCCAGTGCTTGCAGTGGGTGAATTCGCCCGCGCCGTACATGTCGGTGGCCGGGTCCGAGCGGGTGAAGACCACCCACAGGAAGTTCTCCCAGTTGGCGGCGGTGAAGGCCGGGTCGTCCACCACCACGAACAGCGGCAGGCCGTCCAGCCCGCGCGCGTGGGCCAGCCGGGCGGCCAGGGCGTGCATGGCCGGATCGTGCTCGTCGCGCCTGGCGGTGTGCTTCGGCCCGCGCAGCACCACGACGCCCCGGCCGAACAGGCGCGGATCGCCGAACGCGCCGCCGCCCGCCCCGGCCATCTGATCGTCGTCCGTGCGAGCATCCAGCGGCAGGTCGCCGGGCAGGGTGTCGGCCAGTTGCCGCTTGCGCGGGCCCGCCGCCGCCCATACCAGCTTGGAGCCCTGGTTCAGGCTGATGCCGGTGTAGTCCAGGGTGTCGATGGTGGTGCGGGTGATGAAGTGCAGGTCGCGGGTGAAGTCGGTGCGCTCCAGCATGTGCGTGAAGAAGCCGGGAAAGTCGTGCGTGGACATGGAGGGCGCGTCCTCGTGGGCCATGATCAGTACGTACTTGGACAGGGAGGTCTGGGTGGTGCCCAGCAGGGCCATGCCGCAGGTGATCAGTTCCTGCGGCTGGCGTTCCCCGGCGTAGGGCACGTAGCGCGATGAAGTCGCCGAACACGGTGTCTTCCTGCGGGGGGCGGCCCACGGTGGTGAACGGCCAGATGGCGTCGGGGCGGTGGTGCACCGCGTCCACCCGCAGCACGGGGAAGTCGTGCGCCAGGCTGTAGTAGCCGAGGTGGTCGCCAAAGGGGCCTTCCGGCTTCTGGTACGGGGCGATGGTGCCGCTGATGCAGAAGTCGGCTTCCGCCAGAATGGGGAGGCCGCCGGGTCTGCGCACCATGGGGATGCGGAACCCCGCCAGCGCGCCCGCGAACAGGATTTCGGCGATGCCTTCCGGCAGGGGCATGACGGCGGACAGGGTCATGGACGGCGGCCCGCCCACGAAGACGTTGACCTTCAGCGGTTCGCCCCGGCGCAGGGCCTGGGCGTGGTGGTACCCGATGCCCCGGTGGATCTGGTAGTGCAGGCCCACCTCGCGGTCCTTCTCGTAGTCCGGGCCGTCCAGCTGCACGCGGTACATGCCGATGTTGGACTGCATGGGGCCGGGCGCGTCGGGGCTTTCGGTGTACACCTGCGGCAGGGTGACGTAGCCGCCGCCGTCCATGGGCCACGAGACGAGGCGCGGCAGGTCGCTGATGGCGCAGCGGTGGCGCAGCACCGGGCCGTCGGACACCGATTTCGGCAGCATGGACCACAGGGCGCGGGGCACCCCGGCGTAGCGCAGCGGATGGCGGAAGGCGTCGAACGGGTCCAGTTTCAGACGGAAAATGCCTTCCACGGCGCGCAATGTGTCGCGGAAGATGAATTTCGTGCGCTCCATGGTGCCGAACAGGTTGGCCAGCATGGGGAAGCGGCAGCCCCTGACCCGCGTGAACAGCATGGCGGGCGCGCCCGCGCGGTAGGCGCGGCGCTGGATGGCGGCGATTTCCAGGTTGGCGTCCACCTCCGCGTCGATGCGCACGAGGTGCTTGTGGCGTTCAAGGTCGGCGACGCAGGCGGAAAGATTGCGGTAGGTCACGGGTTCCTCGTGCTGGCGGCGCGGTGGCGCATGCATGGTTCGCGCGGGCCGGGCGGAGTGGCCGGAACCGGCGGCGCGGCGGGATTCGGGAATGCGACAATGCGACAAGCCCGCCCGCGACGCAAGCCCGGAATGGGGAGTGGATGGCCGGGGGAAGAACCGTGGGCGCGGCGTCAGTCCGTCTCCAGCCGGTAGCCCACGCCGCGCACCGTGCGCAGGCGGGTGCCGCCGGTGGGACTGTGGGAGCCGTGGGAGCCGGGGGAGCCCGGTGCGACCGTGCGCTCCAGCGTGCGCCGCAGGCGCGAGACCAGCACGTCCACTTGATGTGCCTGATGGGGCTGATGCGCCTGACGGGCATGGGAGTCCGCGCGCTGCACCACCGTTCCCGCCCGGCGCAGCAGCAGTTCCAGCAGCAGCCGTTCCTGCGGGTGCAGCGAGAGGGGCCGGAAGTCGCGGGTGGCGCGGCCTGTGGCCGGGTCGAACACGATGTCGCCCAGGGCCAGCACCCCGGCCGCCAGCGGCCCCCGGCCGGGGGGAGCCGCCAGCCCCGCCGCCCGTAGCGCGGCCACCAGCGCCCCGGCGGCGAACGGCGCGCGCAGCAGGCGGGCGGACGCGGGCAATCCGGCGGCGCGCACGCGGCGCGACTCCTGCCGGGCCGTGCCGGTGTGCAGCAGGACCAATGGGGTGCCGGGCTGCAGCAGGACCAATGGGGTGCCGGGCGGGATGCCGGGCCGGATATCGGGAAGGACGGGGTGGGAAAACGGGGACATGTCGCGTGAAGGAGGCGGGGCCAGCAGGTCCAGGTCGGCCACCAGCGCGTCGGCATGCGGAACGGCCTGCACCCCCGCATCCGGCATGTTCGCGGATGCCGGGGGCAGTTCCACCACCAGCCGCAACCCGGCCTCGGCCAGGGTGTCGGTCATCTGCGCGGCGATGCGCGCATCGGCGGTGCGGAGCAGGATCAGCATGGGGTTTCGGGCGCGGCCATGGTGGTGGCATAGGTTGGGATACTGCACTGGCCGCGCGGTGTCGAGGGCGGCGGGCCGCGCCAGACCACAGGAGGGCCCCGGTGTGCATGCCGGAGCCCTCCGAAGGGACGCGCCGCTCGTACAGGGGAGCTACGCCACCTTGTAGAACGCGGAGGCCGAGGCGTTGCAGATGGGGCACTTGTCGTCGTGCGGGCCTTCATGGGTGTAGCCGCACACGGAACAGACGTAGTAGTCCACGTCGGCCAGGGCGGCCGGGTTTTCCAGCGCCTTCTTGTAGAGGTTGGCGTGCACCTCTTCCACGGCGTTGGCCCAGCCGAAGTAGCGGGCGGGAACCTTTTCGCCTTCGGCTTCCGCCTCGGCGATCATCTGCGGGTACATCTTGGTGAATTCGTAGGTTTCGCCCTCGATGGCGGACTTGAGGTTGTCGAGGGTGGAACCGATCTTGCCCGCGTTGCGCAGGTGGCCGTGGGCGTGGATGGTTTCCGCCTCGGCGGCGGCGCGGAACAGCTTGGCGACCTGCGGCAGACCTTCCTTGTCGGCCTGCTTGGCGAAGGCGAGGTACTTGCGGTTGGCCTGGGATTCGCCGGCAAAGGCCGCCATGATGTTCTCGTGGGTCTTGCTCATCGATATGCTCCTTTGGTTGGGTTCCTTGTCAGGAACAATTCCTGTTTAGCTTCCATCCATGGCCTTGTAAAGTGCTTTTTTGAAATTTCCCGAAAGAAATCGTCCCGGTCATACGGCATGACGCCGGGCGGGGAAGGCGCCCGCGTTGAAAACGGGAAACGGAGGCGCGGGCCGGTGGTGGCCGGGCGGCCGGAACTGCGCGGGCACGGGCGGGTGGGGCTGCGTTGCGGCTGATGGCGCGGACTTGACGAGGGCGCCCGCGAAGGCGTGCGGGAGCGCGACGGTTCTAGATGTCGGAGGCGGGGGCAGCGTCGGGCACGAATTCGGGGCGCAGGCGACCCCCCTTCAGCACCAGATGCGCCCGGAACCTCTTGCCCTGGCGCGAGGTGAAGTCCATGGCCTGCGCGGTGCGGCCGGTGGCCAGCAGTTCGCGCGCCGTGGGCTCGTCCAGTTCGCGGCCGAAGGTGGTGCGCCAGATGATGAACGGGCAG
>JALHHV010000353.1 GCA_022837365.1 Desulfovibrio sp.
CCATGCCCTTTCTGGCCGTGAACTGCCCGGCCATTCCGGAACACCTGCTGGAGAGCGAACTGTTCGGCCACGTGCGCGGGGCCTTCACCGGGGCGGAGCGGGACCGCAAGGGGCTGTTCGCCATGGCCGACGGCGGCACCGTGCATCTGGACGAAATCGGCGACATCTCGCAGCCCATCCAGACCAAGCTGCTGCGCTTCCTGCAAGAGGGCGAAATCCGCCCCGTGGGGTCGGGCCGCACCGAAAACGTGGACGTGCGGGTGGTGGCCTCCACCAACCAGGACCTGGAGGCGCGCATGGCCTCGCGCGAATTCCGCGAAGACCTGTTCTACCGGCTCAACGTGGTCACCATCCGGGTGCCCCCCCTGCGCGAGCGCATGGAGGACATCCCCCTGCTGGCGGTCACCTTCCTGCGCAACGCCTGCGACGAACTGGGCCTGCCCCAGAAGATCGTGTCCCCGGACGTGCTGGACCACCTGGCCGGGCGCGACTGGCCGGGCAACGTGCGCGAATTGCAGAACGTGGTGCGTCGGCTGACCCTGTTCTGTACCGGGGACGAACTGGGCATGGACACGGTGCGCCACGTGGCCGCGGGCGGGCATGGCCGCACGGGCGACTGGCTTCGGGCCCGGCAGGCGGGATGCCGGGGAATCGTGGGAGGGATTTTGGGAGGAGCGGGGGACAGCGGCGTTGCCGGTGCGCCGGGTACGCCGGACGGGGGGCAGGCAGGGGATGCGGCCCGCGCGGGCCGATCAGGCGGCGCTCCATCGGGCGGGGCCGCCGTGGCGCCGTACAAGACGGCCAAGGCCCGCGTCACCGACCAGTTCACCGAACGCTACCTGCGCGACCTGCTGGCCCAGACCGGCGGCAACGTGTCCGAGGCGGCCCGGCTGTCCGGCCTGTCGCGGGTGGCCATTCAGAAGATGCTGGGCAGGCTGGGCATGGACGTGGGTGAGTTCCGGGGCTAGGGCTGTATCTGAATTGTCTTTTCGCCCGTTGGCTACGTCAAACTTCGCCTGCCATAGCTTTGCTGTCCTTATCCGTAAGACTCGCGCTGCGCGCTCGCCTAACGGCTAAGGCTCGGTCGAATACGATAAGAGTACGCGCTGCGGCCGCCATCCGTAAGGTTCGCTTCGCTCACCTAACGGCTGCCGCGCGTTGCGGTCCTCATCCGTAATGCTCGAAGACTCGCATAACGGCTGAGGCACTCCCTCATGGCAGGCTCGTTTTCCTTGCCAACGAACGAAAATCCTAATTCAGAAACAGCCCTTGGCCGGGCCGGGATTTCGGGCGGCGGTGACTTCGGGGACAAGGAGCGTGAAGGCCGGGCGTGAACCTCATTCCCGCGTGGCCACCAGGATGCCGCCGAGGATCAGCGCGCCGCTCACGAAGTGGGCGGGCGTCACCGGCTCGCCCAGCAGCAGCAGCGCCTCCAGCCCGCTGAACGCGGGCAGCGAGTAGTAGATCAGCGCCGAACGGCTGGGGCCGATGGACGCGATGGCCAGGTTCCAGCAGCGGAAGGCCACCAGCGACGCCCCCAGCCCCACGTACAGCACGCCGGTCACGGCCTGCGGCGTGAACACGGGGACCGCCCCGGTGGAAAGCTCCCACATCAGCATGGGCACGATGCACAGCAGGCCGGGGATGAAGGTGGCCATGAGGAACGTGGTCTGCCCCACGCCCGCCGGGCGCTTGCGCACCAGCACCGAATACCCCGCGAACAGCATGGAGGCGGCCACCATCCACAGGTCGCCGCTGGTGAAGGTCAGGCTGGCCAGCCGGGCAAGGTCGCCCCGCGTCACCAGCACCACGATGCCGCACACCGCCGTGGCCAGCCCGGCCAGGCGGCGCGCGGTCACGGCCTCGCCCAGGAACATCCGCGAGAACAGGATGATGAAGATGGGCGACGACGTGGCGATGAGCGCCATGTTCAGCGCGGCGGTGGTGCGCCCGGCCACGTAGATGAAGGTGTTGAACACCGAAACGCCCACGAAGCCGGTCACCAGGAAATACGCAAGATGGGCCCGCACCACGGGCCATTCGCGGCGCAGCGGGCCGATGCCGAAGGGCAGCAGCGCGCAGGTGGCCACCAGCCACCGCGCGAACGATACGGACACCGGGGGCATGCTGTCGGCCAGCGCGCGGGCCACGATGAAGTTGCCGGACCAGATGACGGTGGCCGCCAGCGCCAGCAGGACGCCGCGCGTGGCACCGCCCCCGGGGCTTGGGGATGCGTGCATGGGTGTGCTCCGGAAATGAGGAGCATCCTGCCTACGCCGGGGGAGTGGGGGTGTCAAGCCGGACCGGCGCCGGGCAGGGGCAGGACGCCGAACGGCGCGCCCCCGTCGGCGGGAACGACGGGGGCGCTGGCGGGAAGGGTGCGTAG
>JALHHV010000354.1 GCA_022837365.1 Desulfovibrio sp.
CCGGCGGCCACCACGGCCACGTCGGCGGCGGCCAGTTCCGGCGCGTGGATGGAGGGAATCTCGCGGCGCACCACGGTGATGTTCGGTTCCGCCTCCACGGCCTCGGTCATGCGCCGGGCGAACAGTTCGCGGTCCACCGCAAGGGCCTTGCCCGCTGGCACGCGGGTGGCCTCGGCCATCTGGATGACCAGGCTGTCCAGTTCGCGCATCTCCTGCTTCAGCAGCCCCACGCCCGAGGCGATGTCGTCCGAGCGCAGCGAGTTGGAGCACACCAGTTCGCCAAGGTCGGGGCTGGTGTGGGCCGGGGAATAGGCCAGGGGCTTCATTTCGTACAGGGTGACGGCAACCCCGGCGCGGGCGAGCCTGCGGGCGCATTCGCAGCCTGCAAGGCCCCCCCCGGCGATGGCGGCGGTGACGAGAGCGGTCAAGGTGTCCTCCGGAACGGCTGGGCGGATGGGATGAAAGCGGCCGAGGGCACGGCGGGCTCCCCGGCCTGCGGGTGAGGTAGGGCATTTCCGCCCGGCAGGCAAGCGGAGGCCGGTCATGAGCGGAGGGGAGCGAGGCGCACCACGGCGTCACTGTCCGGCGGGCTGTTCCCCGGCCAGGCGGCGCATTTCGTGGTGCAGTTCGTCCACCAGTCCTGCGGCGCGCACGGCGGCCAGCCCCTTGTCGAAGGCCGCGCGCAGGGCGGCGTGGCCCGGCCGCGTGCGCGCAAAGCAGACGTACAGGTCGCGCTCGCCAAGGACGGGATCGAACTCGGCCAGTGTGGCCGGGTCTCCGGAAAGGTCGCGCCGCAGCCGGTAGTGCACCACGTTGCGGTCGGCGGCCATGGCGTCGATGCGCCCGGCCATCAGCTTGCGCAGGTTGGCCGTTTCGTCGTTGGCGGCTTCCTTGTTCAGGAACGGGGCCTTGTCGAAGGCGTCGGTGTGGGCATACCCGCGCACTACGCCGATGCGCAGGTCGGCCAGGTCGCGCAGGTCGGTCCAGCGCCGCGCGTTGCCCGCCAGCGCGAACAGCGTCAGCGGGCCGCCGGGAAACGGCGCGGAAAGGTCGCACTCGCTTTCCCGCCCGGTGGTCTTGTAGGCGGGGGCCACGGCGGCCACCTGGCCTTCGCGCAGCAGCGCCATGCCCCTGGCCCAGGGCATGAATTCGAAGCGCGCCTCCAGCCCGGCGGAGGCCAGCGCGGCGCGGATGATCTGCACCGCGTATCCGCCGTGCGGCAGATGGCGCTCCGCGTAGGGCGGCCAGTCGCAGGTGGCGATGACCAGGACGGAATCATCGGCTTGCGGCTGACCGGGCAGCGCTTGAACCGGCCGGGCCAGGGCCTGCGACAGGGGCATGCTGCCCAATGCGGCCAGCCCCGTCAGCGCGCACAACGCGGCCAGCAGCACCGCGTGCCGCAGATGCGTCAGCGCCGCCGTCGGCATCCGGTGGCGGATGCCGGCGGAGCGCCACGGGCGCGGGCGGGTCATGCCGGTCCTTCTACGCGGGCGAGGCCCAGCGGATCAGGCCCAGCGAGTGCGGGTCGGCCAGCAGCGGATGCACCGGGGCGGCCCGCACGGTGAAGCCGAAGCGCCCGGCTTCCGCCGGGCGGGTGCTGCCGCTGAACAGCTGCCAGCCGTCGCGCCGTTCGCCCTCGGGGGTCATCACGGTCAACTGGCGCTGCGAGAAGGAGCCGTCCTGCCCCAGCGGCCCGGCGTACAACTGGACGAGCACGTGCTCGGCCGCGATGTCGTCGAGGTACAGTTCCGCCTCCACCCGCAGCGAATCGCCCACGTGCAGGGTGTCTTCCACCCGGCTGCGCACGTTGCGGATCTGCACCGCGCTCCACTTGGTCATCATCTCCATGCGCCATTCGGAAAGTTCGCGTGCCGGGACGAAGCCGTCGCGCGCGAGGCGCATGTAGTAGCCGTGGGCCGGGGAATAGGCCGTGCCCAGGTAGTCCAGCACCATGCGGTGCGAGTTGTAGCGGGGGGCCAGTTCCTTCAGGGCGGCCTTCATGCGGCGGATCCACGAGCGGGGCAGGCCGCCCCGGCCGCGGTCGTAGAATTCGGGGATGATGTCGTTTTCCAGGATGTTGTAGAGGGTCTGCATCTCCACGAAGTCCTGGTAGTCCGGGTCGTCGTATTCCTCGCCCTTGCCGATGGCCCAGCCCAGGCTGTTGTCCGGGCGGTAGGCCTCGTCCCACCAGCCGTCCAGCGTGGAGAACTGCACCACGCCGTTGAGCATGGCCTTCATGCCGCTGGTGCCGCAGGCCTCCAGCGGGCGGCGGGGGTTGTTCAGCCACACGTCGCAGCCGGAAACCAGGTACGAGGCCACCTCCATGTCGTAGTCCTCGAGAAAGACCACGCTCATGTTGGCGCCCTGCGAACGGCTGAAG
>JALHHV010000355.1 GCA_022837365.1 Desulfovibrio sp.
CGCGCGGCCTCTGCCAGCAGCAGCCGCTGGATGCCGATGAGCGGCTTGACCTTATCGCCCTGCCACAGCTTGAGCACCGAGGGGTTGCGTTCCACCGTGCCCCAGCCGGAGCACGGCGGGTCCAGTTGGATGCGCGTCCACGAACCGTCGGGCAGGGGCAGCGCTTCGCCGGGGTGCGAGCAGGTCACCGCGTTGACGAGATTCAAGGTGAAAAGATTCTGGCGCAGGGTGGCCAGACGGGTGTGGTTGGGTTCGTTGCCCACCACCAGCCCGTGCGGGCCCACCAACTGGGCCAGGAACCCGGTCTTGCTGCCGGGGCTGGCGCACATGTCCAGCACGGCGGCGCCAGGTTCCGGGGCCAGCGCCAGCGGGGGCAGCATGGACGAGCGGTCCTGAATGTAGATCAGCCCGAAGAATGCGGCCAGGCTGCCGCCCAGGGGGCGCGGTTCCCCGGTGAGGCGGCGGCACCACGGAGAGAACGGCTCCGGCTCGAAGTCGTAGCCCTGCGCGCGGAGCAGGTCCTCGACCAGGGGCACCTGCGCGGGCGGGCACACGATGCGGAAGGAGCGGGCGGCGGGTGCGGTCATGCGGCGTGAGATGTTGGAGGGCGGCGACTGGGCGACGACTGGGCGGCAACACCCCGGCAATACGCTGGCAACATTGCCGTGCCAAGGTGGCTCCGGCGCCCGGCCCGGCCCGGGCCGTACGGCACAGCGCCGCTCCTACCTTATGGTTGCTTCGGCCATCAAGAGATATTATGAGAGCGTTCAGCGCCAAGGCAATCCCCCTTCCCCTTCCGGGATGCGCGCGGGGATGCGCCCTTGAACCAAGGAGAACCTGATGCAACTGCTCATGCGCTCGGCGGCGCTCGTGCTTGCCCTGCTGCTTTCCGCCGCCACCGCCATGGCCGCCCCGGCCCCCAAGAGCTTCGCCGTGCTGCCGTTCAAGGTCAACGGCCCCGCCGGCTACAAGTATCTCGAGCGGGCCATCCCCGAGATGCTCACCTCGCGCCTGTACTGGAAGGACAACTTCCATCCCGTTTCCAAGGAAGCCTCCGCCAAGGTCACCCCCCCGGAAAGCGAAACCCAGGCCAGGGCCGCCCAGGCTTCGCTGGGCGCCGACTATGCCGTGTGGGGCAGCGTGACCGTGGTGGGCGAGGATTGCAGCCTGGACGTGCGCGTGCGCGACCGCGACGGCAAGGAATGGCCCAAGTCCGCCAACGCCAAGGTGGCCGGGCTCATCCCCGCCCTGAAGGGCGTGGCCGACTCCATCAACGCCGAAGTGTTCAAGCGCCCCGGCGAGGGCGGCCCCGCCGCCGCCGCGCCCAAGGCGGTCAACCAGATGAACCCCGAGCTGGTGCACAACGAGACGCAGCCCCAGCAGGTGTACCTGAACCCGCAGTTCCGCTACGCGGGCGCCCCCGAGGGCGACAGCCGCATCCGCAGCCAGGCGCTGAACTATTCGGCCATCGGCATGGTGGTGGACGATCTTGACGGCGACGGCAAGAACGAAATCCTCATGCTGGACGACCACGTGGTCTACGCCTACCGCTGGGACAACGGCCGCCTGATCCCCATGGGCGAATACCGCTCGCCGGGCATGGCGGAATGCCTGAACATCCGCACCATCGACTGGAACCGCGACGGCGTGAAGGAAATCGTCGTCAGCGCCTACAACAACGACGGCGAGCCGGAATCGTTCATCCTCAACTGGAAGAACGGCCAGTTCACCGAAGTCATGCGCCGGGTGCGCTTCTACCTGAACGTGGAAAAGCTGCCCCCGGACTACATTCCCACGCTCATCGGCCAGCGCGGCGACAACCCCCGCCTGTTCAAGCCCGGCGTGTACGAAATGCTCAAGACCGGCGACCAGCTGGTCATGGGCAAGCGTCTGGACCTGCCCGAAGGCGCCAACGTGTTCAACTTCACCTACCTGCCCGGCGGGAAGGGCGAAGGCGACAAGTGCGTCATCCTGACCGAGAACGAACGGCTGCGCGTGCACACCGACCGGGGCGCCCGCCTGTCCGAGACCGACGAGAACTATTCCGGTTCGTCCAAGGGCATTCCCGAGGAACCCTCCATGCCCGGCCTCGGCAAGGACCGCGTGCAGCTGAAGAACATCTACTTCGTGCCGCTGCGCATGTACGCCGTGAACCTGGACCGCGACGAACACTGGGAACTGCTGGTCAACCGGCCCATCTCCACCGCCGCGCAGTTCTTCGAGCGCTACCGCTTCTTCCCGCAGGGCGAAATCCACGCCCTGTACTGGGACGGCGTGGGCCTGAACCTGCAATGGAAGACCCGCCGCATCAAGGGCTCCGTGGCCGACTTCACCGTGGGCGACTTCAACAACGACGGCGTGACCGACATCGTGCTGTGCGTGAACACCCACCCCGGCGCCCTGGGCCTGGAAAGCCGCAAGACCATGCTGCTGGCCTATCCCCTCGACCTGTCCAAGGCCGACCCCAATACGGCCCCGGACAAGACCGAGAACGAACAGCAGTAGCCCTTGCGGGTACGGCCCTGCCCCGGCGGGAGCCTTGCGCGATCACCACGCCCGGCGGGATGCCATGCACCCGCCGGGCGTTCGCGTAGGGCGGCCGGAACTGCCCCGGCGGCCCGGCCCGGCGGCGCAACCTTCAACCCACGGAACCGCGACCCATGGCCGAACCGCTCGTGGTCACCGCCGCAGAGGCGGGGCAGAAGCTGGTGCAGTACCTGCAACGGCGTTGCGGCGCGCCCCAGTCGGCCATCCAGCGCTGGGTGCGCACCGGGCAGGTGCGCATCAACGGGGGGCGCTGCAAGCCCTTCGACCGGGTGGCCGAAGGCGACGTGGTGCGGGTGCCGCCCTTTGCCCTGGCGGAGGGGA
>JALHHV010000009.1 GCA_022837365.1 Desulfovibrio sp.
TCCATGGCCTGCGCGGTGCGGCCGGTGGCCAGCAGTTCGCGCGCCGTGGGCTCGTCCAGTTCGCGGCCGAAGGTGGTGCGCCAGATGATGAACGGGCAGCGCCCGCCGTTGGCGGCGACGGGTTCCGTCACGCCGTCCTGCGCGGCCCCTTCAGCCTCGGGCGCGTCCCCCGATGGCTTGCCGCGTTTCTTTCCGGAAGGGGCGGGCGGCTGCCCGGTGCAGGCCCAGCCGCGCGGGGTTTCGCGCACCTCGCCGCCGCACAGGGGGCACAGGCCGTCGGGCGTGCGGGCGTGGCGTTCGGCCGCGGCGTCCAGCAGGCGGTCCAGGTTGCGTCCGCCCACCCGCTTGATGCGGTGCACGCCGTGCCACACGCTTTCGCGTATCCCGTGCATGAACTGCGGGTAGGTGGCCTTGCCCGCCTCCATGTCCTTGAGGGCCTTCTCCCACGTGCCGGTCAGTTCGGGCGAGGCCACGTCGGGCAGCAACGCCTCGATGACCTCGGCCACCTGCATGCCCCGGTCGCTGGCGATGAGCCGCTTGCCCTGCTTGCCCGCGTAGCCGCGCTGGAGCAGCGTCTCGATGATCTGGGCGCGGGTGGCGGGTGTGCCGAGGCCCCGTTCCTTCATGGCCTGGCGCAACTCCTCGTCCTCCACCAGCTTTCCGGCGGTTTCCATGGCCGCCAGCAATGACGCGTCCGTGTAGTGGGCCGGGGCCTTGGTCTGGCGTTTCACCCGGCGGATGTCATGCGTGTGCAGCTTCGCGCCCTTGCGCAGGGGCGGCAGGGGGGTGTCTTCCGCCGCGCGCCACGGCTCCACGGCCAGCCAGCCCTTTTCCTTGAACACCTTGCCCCGCGCGATGAAGGCGTGCTCGCCCACCTTCACCGTGACCGTGGAGGTGGAGAATCTGGCCTCGGCGCAGAAGGCGGCGATGAACCGGCGGCAGATCATCTCGTAGACCTGCCGTTCCGCCTGCGAGAGGCGGGCCGGGTCGCCCTTGCGGGCGGTGGGGATGATGGCGTGGTGGTCGGTGACCTTGCGGTCGTCCACGCAGGCGAACTTCACCTTGCCGGACTTGATGCGCGTGACGGCCAGCATGGTCTCGTCCGGGTACAGGTGGTGGATGGCCCGGAAGTGATTCAGGATTTCCGCGAACAGTTCCTTTGTCAGGTGGCGGGAATCGGTACGCGGGTAGGTGATCAGCTTGTGCGTTTCGTACAGCGCCTGGGCGTGGCCCAGGGTGTCCTTGGCGGACAGGCCGAAGCGGGTATTGGCCTCTCGTTGCAGGGTGGTCAGGTCGAAGGGCAGGGGCGGCTGCTGGCTGCCCGCCTTGCTGGCCACCGATTCCACCACGCCCTCGCGCCCGGTGCAGGCGGCGGCGATGGCGGCGGCCTCGTCCTCGCTGTCCACACGGGTTTCGCGCAGTTCCGGCGGGCGGTGCCATACGGCGGGAAAGGTGTCCGGCGCGTCCGGGGAAGCGGCGGGCGGAGTAGCGGGCGTGTCCGATGAAGCAACGGGCGTACCGTGGGTGGCCGCATCGTCCTGCGCGGCGCGTCCCTTGCCCGTACCGGGGGCGAACACCCCCTCCACGGTCCAGAAATCCTGCGGCGCGAACTGCTCGATCTCGCGGCGGCGGGCGGCCAGCAGGCACAGCACCGGGGTCTGCACGCGCCCCACGGAGACGAGGCCGCCGGTCTTTACCGTGAACAGGCGCGAATAGTTCATGCCCACCAGCCAGTCGGCCTCGGCGCGGGCAAAGGAGGCCAGCCCCAGGTTGCGCTTTTCCGCGTCGGGCAGCAGGCGGGCCAGGCTCTTGCGCAGGCCTTCTTCGGTCATGTCGCTGGCCCACAGGCGGCGTACCGGCTTCGTGCATTCGGCCATCAGGTAGATGCGCCGGAAGATCAGCTCGCCCTCGCGCCCGGCGTCGGTGGCGTTGATGACCCCGGTGACGCGCTCGTCGGCCAGCAGGCGGCGCAGCACGGCGAACTGGTCCGCCGTCTCCGGCAGCACCCGCAGCCGGAAGCGCGGCGGCAGCATGGGCAACTGGTCCAGGGTCCAGCGGCCCGCCCAGGCCGGGTCCTGCTCCTCCGGCTCGGCAATGCCCACCAGATGCCCCACGGCCCAGCTGACCAGATGGTCCGGGCCTTCCAGAAAGCCCGCGCGGCGCTGCGTGGCACCCACCAGGGGGGCCAGTTCGCGTGCAACGGAGGGCTTTTCTGCGATGATCAGGGTCTTGGACATGGGCGTGGTGGAGATGCCGGAGGATGAAGGGTTGCCGGTGCGGGACGTCCCCGCGAACCCGGCCAGCGGGCGAAAGGACACGTTGGAAACAGCCCCTACCCCTTGGCGGCCCCCTCGTCCACGATCCACACCAGGTCCCCGTTGGCCGGCTTCACGAACTGCGCGGGCAGGGTGGGTTCGGCCAGCAGGTCCAGCGCCCGCGCCAGCACGGGGTGCTTTTCCCGGCCGGACACCAGGAACACGCAGCAGCGGGCGTTGTTCAGCACCGGCAGGGTCAGGGTAAGCCGGTCGCTCTTGGTGGCCGGCACGTACTGGTCGATGACCAGGCGGGTGCGTTCGGCAAGGCCGGTGGAATCGGGGAACAGCGACGCGGTGTGCCCGTCCTCGCCCATGCCCAGCAGCGCCATGTCGAAGCGCGGCCAGGCGCCGTCCTCCAGGTCGAAATGCTCGCGCAGCAGCGATTCGTAGGCGGCCGCGCCCTCCACCGGGTCCATCTCGCCCTTCATGCGGTAGAAGCGGGTGGCCGGGGCCAGCGACAGCAGTTCGCGCCGGGCCACGCCGTAGTTGCTCTGCGGGTGGTCCGGCTCCACGCAGCGCTCGTCCACCCAGTACACGGCGATCTTTTCCCACGGCAGGCGGTCGAGCCAGGCCGGGGTGGCCAGCAGGCGGAACAGGGGGATGGGCGTGCTGCCGCCGGACAGGGCCAGGGTGAACACGCCGCGCGCGGCCACGGCCCGCTCGCAACGTTCCAGCAGCAGTTGGGCGGCCTTTTCGGCCATGGCGGCCGGATTCTTCATGACGTGGAGGGCAAGGTTGACGGAACGGTGAGGCATGGCGGCTCCGGTGGCGGCGATTCCGGTTGGCGGTTCGGGTGCGGGTGCGGCCCGCGCGGCGCGGGAGTGTTCCCCATGGCGAATCTGCCACAGGACAGGCCGCGTGGGAATGGGCAAAGGGGGCGGGGGGGCCGAAGGCGCGGGAACTTCCGCTCAGTCTCCCCCGTCCCCTCCTTTGCTTCTTGACGTCGCGCGGATGGCTTGACATATTAACGTCTGTTTATATGCTTATGTGGCGAGGAATTCTTCAGGAGGACTCATGGCGGTCGATGAGAGACAGGCCCGGCTCGCGGGTCAGCTTGGGGGAATCGCGTTCCTTGCCAAGGCGTTGTCGGACGAAAACAGGCTGCGCATCCTGCTGCACGTGAGCGGGGGGAAGAAGTCTGTCACCCAGATCGCCGAAAGCATGAATCTTTCACAACCGCTCGTTTCCCATCATCTCAGGGAGTTGAAGCGGGCGTTGCTTGTGGAGGTCCAGCGCCAGGGGCCTTTTGTGTACTACGGGCTGAGCAGGCCGGACATCATCGACGTTCTGGAGGCGATCCGCGCGCTGGCGGGGTGCCTCATTTCCGAAAGGAAGGGTTTCTAGGACATTGCGGCCGTGCAATGGGCTGCTGAAAAATGCCCTGGCGGCGCCGCCCGCTCCGTCCGCTCCGAAGGTCCGGGGGAGCCGCGTTCCGCCGCTGAACGCCGAAGGGCGCGCCTCAAAAAACAGTCCGCTTCAACTCCACGGAGGAGTGCAATCATGGATGAGATCGGAAGCATCCTCGCCCGCATGGAAACAGGGGATGCCGCGCAGGCGCTGGCAAGGGCCGCACGAGAGCTCTTTCGCGTGCTGGGCGAAGAGGAGCGGCGGCATTTCATCGAGCAGATGCTTGGGGAGCCCGGCGAGGACAAGATCGTCGGCATGGTCCACCTCTGACTGGCCGAATGCATGGACGAAGGTGTCGATCCAACCAAGATGTGTCAGAGCCTTGTGGACAAGGTGGCCCAATCAAAACAACTCATGGCCGTCGCTCATCCTGAACTGCTCGGTCTTTTCGAGGACTGGCTGGGAGAACTGGAGGACGAGGTGATCCGGATGGCGGGCGGGAAGGCCCCTGATCCGGAGAAGCTGGCCGAGGCGACCGGACTTTCCGGTGCCGGAGCGAAGTTCATCATGGCCAAGCTGGTGCGCGAGGGCAGGCTGTGCCCGCCATCATCGCCGCAAAAGGACGGCGGGCCTCGTTGAACCGCGCGGAGCGCGTGCTGCCCGATAATTACGGGCGCGGCGCGTTGCAGCCGGGCTGCGACAGGGCGATGCGTTGGCGAAAGGCAGCCATGCGAAGGGGCCAGTGATCCGCAGCAGGAATGTGTCATCGCCCCGGTGACGTGAAGCAGATTCGTTGCCTTTGCATGCAACATCACAAGGAGAACGGGCATGCAGTTCAGCCCCTTGAAGTTCCAGATGCCGCTTGCCGCAGGAGGCATAGCGCTCATGGCATTCAATTACTTGCAGTTTGCGGTGCCGCGCGCAAACGGGATGGTGACGTTGAACGATATGCTGGCGGCAAACATGACGATGCCGCAATTCGTTCTCAACTGGTTTCTTGTCGCAATGATGCTCGTCTTCTCCGTCCTCAATATATGCTTCATACCGTTTTTTTGCGTGCAGTGGGCAAGATGGCGCAGGAACAGGGCCGTGTACGAAAAGTTCATGGCCGACTCGCCTACCGTTGTCGTCGGATCCTTCATTCCCTTTGCGTCCCTGTCCATGACCGCCTGCGTGGCGCTTGCGCCGCTGGCGTTTTTCATTCCCGCCCTGTCCGCGAACATTCAGGCGATGATGTTGCCGGGCCTGATCTTTTTCGGCTGGCTCGGGATTTCCATTTTCCGTCTTGAATTCAAGGTGCTGAAACAGTTGCTGACCCGCCCGGTCGATGTGGCAAAGCTGCACTTCGTCTGGCTTCTCGATGTCTTTTCCTTCGGTCTCGTGAGCCTTATGGGAACCGGCATCGCCGCGATGTCGAAAGACATGACCATTGCTTCCATAGCTGCGTTCGGCACGTTCTTTACCGTAACCTTCGGCATGTTGCTGTTGATAGCCAAGCTTGCATATCTTTTGTTCCTTCAGTTCAAATCGGAAGAATTGCCGGGAAAGAACTTTCGACCTGCCTATTTCATACTGGTGCCGATATCCTGCCTGTATGGATTCAGCATTCACAGGATAGCGGTCTACATGGAATCGTATTTCGCTTTCGACATGAAGATCATACTGTTCGCTTCGTTCATGATTCCGTATGTCATTGCCGTCGGATGGAGCGTCTTTTGTGTCTACCTGCTCTGGGAATACCTTACGAAAGACTTCATCAGGAGTGACTTCGCCGCGCCGCAATGGTCGATAATCTGAGCGTTCGTCGGTTCCCAGGTTCTGGGAACGAGCGTTTACGGCAACTACTACCCGGCTCCGGTCCTGTCTGTCCTGAACTATGCCAGCATCATACTGGCTTCCATGGTTTTCGTCCTGATCTTCATGAAGTTTCACCGGCACGAGAAGAAGGTGGCTCTGGAGTTCGCGAAATCATCCGCCGGTTGAGGTACGCCACGCATAATTCCGGTGCTTGCGCCGCCGACCGGCAACGCCCGGAAGGCGGTATTCCCTGAACCTCGTCCCCTTCGGAACCGAAAGAGATCATGGCACTTCTTTCCTATGTCGTCGCCTACCTGGGCATCCTGACCTTCGGGGCGGTTGTGGCCTCGAAGTGCATCGGCTACCTGAAAAAACCGGTGCATCTGCGTTGGGAGCTTTACCCGGTGGCGCACGAGGACGCCCGTCGTGCGTCCTACGGCGGCAGCTACATGGAAGATTCCGGGTGGTGGCTGAAGAAGCGCAGGCCATCCCGGCGCGGCGGCATCAAGGCCGTTGCGGTGGAATTTTCCACGCTGCACAGCACATTCCGCAATAACCGGCCTCTCTGGTATCGCGCCTACCCTTTCCATCTCGGACTGTATCTGCTGACGATCACCATGTGCCTGGCCGTGGGCGTATCCGTTCTTGCATCGCCCGGGGGGCTGGACGGCAGCGCCGGGCGTTTCGTCGGCCGGCTGGGGCAGACCCTGGCCCTGACCGCCTTCCTGTGCATCCTTGCCGGGGCGTCCGGCCTGCTTCACCGCCGCCTGACCGTGCCGGACCTGAAAGCGTTCAGCACGCCGGAGCACTTTTTCAACCTGGGGTTGTTTCTCGGCCTGTCGGTGCTCGGCCTGATCCTTTGGCTGGCCATGCCGTCCTTCTTCGGCAGCCTCTGCCTCTTCCTTGGCGCACTGCTGACCTTCGGCTTCATCTCGCAGGGCAACGCCCTGTTCGACCTCTTCATCATCTTCCTGTTTGCCCTCATGGCCTATGTTCCGGCCACCCACATGGGGCATTTCTTCATGAAGTACTTCCTGTGGCACGACATCCGCTGGGACGACCAGCCCGCACGGGACAACCCGGAGACGCAACGGAAGATCTCCGTGGCGCTTGGGCGTCCGGTGTCCTGGAGCGGCGGGCATGTCGAGGGGGGCGGCGCAAGATCGTGGGCCGAGGTCGTCACGGGCAGGCCCGCCATGCCGCAGAAGCGGGAGGGAGCAACGCCATGACCCGCCAACCCGGTTTGCGGGATGTCTGCACAAGGGAGGGCAGGCTTGTCGACGTGGAGGCGGATGCCCTGATCAGACTCCCCGTTGCGTTCGATGCCGTCGGGCGGGAATCCGTTTCCGATGAAGGGCGGGACGGGTGCAGCCGCATCCTGGATGACGTGCAGGTGTTGCGAATTCCCCGGCCCGCAACACGGCAAGAGGAAGAGGAATTGGTGCGCAGGTTCCTGGACGGCATGCGCAAGCTGTTCAGCCCGGACGACAACTGGACCTTCCTGTCCATCCTCGAAACCAGCATGGACTATTGCGCGCAGTGCAACTCCTGCGCCGGGGCCTGTCATCTGTTCGAGGCGTCCGGCGGCAACGGGATGTACCGCCCGAACCTGCGCTCGGAAATCTTCCGCCGTATCTACAAACGGTACATCGCCAAGGTTCCCTTTGCCAAATGGCGCTACGGCGATGTGGAATTGAACTGGAAAACCGTTGTCCGCCTTGGCGAGATGGCCTACCGCTGCAACCTGTGCCGCCGTTGCGCCCAGGTTTGTCCCATCGGCGTGGACAACGGGCTCATCGCCCGGGAAATCCGCAAGCTGTTCAGCCAGGAAATGGGCATCAGCCCGCCGGAACTGCACGACAACGGCTCCATGCGGCAGTTGGGCCCGGACGCTTCCGCAAGGAACAATGCGCGGTCGGTGCAGGACAGGGTGGAGCAGATTTGCGCGGAGTATTCCGCGCTCACCGGGTACGAGTTCCATGCCCCCTGGGACGTACAGGGCGCGGACATCCTGCTGGCCCACAGCGTGCTCGAAATCATGTACTGGCCGGAAAGCATCGCGGCCTTTGCCATCATCTTCCAGAAAGCCGGGCTGTCATGGACCCTGTCCAGCGAACTGGCCCACCATGACGCCACCAACTTCGGCACGTTCTACGACGACGCGCAGTTTGCCCGTACCGCGCTTCTGCACATGCAGATCGCCAAAAGGCTTGGCGTGGGCAAAATGGTGCTGGGCGAGTGCGGGCATATGAGCAAGGCGCTGTCGGTTGCCGCGGACCGCCTTTTGCCGCGGGAACTGGACATTCCCCGGGAAAGTTGCATCCCCATCCTGCGGGATATCATTTTTTCCGGAAAGATCGCGTTCGATCCTTCCCGGAACGACATTCCGGTAACACTGCACGACCCGTGCAATGTTGTCCGGCTGATGGGCGTCAACAGGCCGCAGCGGGAAATCCTGCACTACCTGTGTCCGCAGTTCCGCGAAATGACCCCGCACGGCGTGGAGAACTACTGCTGCGGCGGGGGCAGCGGTTTCGCCCTGATGAACCGGGACAATATCGGCGCATGGAGGAACAACCTGAGCGGGCGGAAAAAGATGGCCCAGATTTGCGGCGCGTTCGCGGAGTGCCTTGGCCCTGAAACGAAGAAGCTCGTCTGTACCCCCTGTTCGAGCTGCAAGGTGCAGATCAGCGACATGCTCGAGAAGGGCGGCGTGCGTGCGAGAAATTCCATGCGCTGCGCAGGGATTGTCGAGTTGATCGTCAACGCCATGGCAGACGTGAACCCCGGATTCATCCCCTGGCTGCGCAAATAGTTTCATATCCGGCCACGCCCCCTGCCGGGGGGCGGAGAGCGAGGTCGGGGCGGCCGCGCGCTCGCCGGGAAGAATCTCGTGAACCTACATCCAGCAGAGAGGCAACATCATGAAGATAGGCATCGTCATCTATTCGAACGACCCCGAAACGGTCTGGAACGCCTTTCGGTTCGGCGCGTTTTCCCTCAAGCAGGGCGAGTCGGTCAGGGTATTCCTGGTGGGGCGCGGGGTCGATGCGGAAGGACTGGACACCGAGCAGTTCGCGGTCGTGAGCATGATGCAGGCGTTCACCGAAGCGGGCGGAGAGATATTCACCTGCGGCACGTGCCTCAAGACGCGGTCGAAGGATGGAACCAAACTCTGTCCGGTATCGAACATGCGCACCATGCTGGACATCGTGCAGGAATCGGACAAGGTGCTGACCTTCTGATGTCTGCAGAAAGCCACTATGGAACCTGAGGCCCACGCCGGACGTGAACAGGAAACACACCGCCCGGACTGCACGAGCAGTCCGGGCGGTGTCGTGTGAAGATGGCCGAATCCATGGCGCGCCGGTTTCGTCGCGCACCTCGTCATCCGGCGCGGCGAGGGAAGCGGGGACGCCTACGCCAGCACCACCTCGAAGGCGGGCGGGGTCATGATGTGCTTTTTCACGGTGCACAGTTCCACGGCGCGCACCAGCGCGTCGCGGTATTCGGCGGGAAAGCCCTGCGGCGGGGTGACCACGAAGGTCATGCGGGTGACCTGAAAGCCCTTGGGCGCGAATTCGCAGCCCACCCGGATGCCCAGCCCTTCCGTGGATATCTTGCGGGCCTCGCAGAAGCGCTGGGCGTACACGCCCGCGCAGGTGGCCAGCGAGGCCAGGAACAGTTCGAACGGGGTGGGGGCGGTGCCTTCGCCGCCGTCCTTCACCGGCTGGTCGGTGCGGACGATGGTGTCCGGGATGGCGGGCGCGTCCTGCCCGGCGGCGACGGCGGGGTGGAGGATGGCGTCGATCTTCATGCCGCCGTTGAAGGCGACGTCGATGAACTTCATGGTCATGGTGCGGCTCCTGTGGATGTTCCGGCGTGGGGGGCGGCGCGACAGGTTGCGGAATGGCGCATGTGCGAGTGTCGGGTGGTGTCCGGCCGTGGTGTGGTGTCGTGTCGTGGGGTGCGCCGCGCGGGGCGGCTGCGGTCAGCCGATGGTCTCCATGCGGGCGAAGCGCGGCTCGTGCAGCGGAATGACGATGTCCGCCGCCTCCTTCACCTTGAGCATGATGTCGTAGCCCTGCTTGGGGTTGATGCAGGTGCCGGGGGGAATGACCTCCATCTCCATGCCCCGGATGGCGGCGGGGGGATTCATGTTCTCGTCGATGATGCAGAACCCGGTGATGGCGGCGGTGCCCTGTTCCGTGTCCACGAACACGGTCAGGCCGCCCTCGGTGTGCACCGGGGTGTGCACCACGCGGATGCCGGGCAGTATTTCGCGCTCTTCTTCCGTGATCACGCGCAACTGGCCGTTGTCCTCCACGTCGGTGATGTAGTCCTCGAGGTAGCGGAAATCCAGCGGATGCGGGTTGTGGATCGATTCCAGTTCCTTCTCGTGCACCCATATCTCCGCGTTTTCGCACTTGTAGTCGTTTTCGCAGTGGTCGTTGTGCAGGTGGGTGTGGATGATCACGTCGATGTCCGCCGGGGTGAGCCCGAATTTGGCCAAGCCCGCCTCGAAGGTGTGGATTTTGCCGCCAAGGGCCGCCTCGCGGTCGGGCGAGACGATGGGGTTCAGTTCGCCGGTGTCCACCAGGATGCGCTTGTCGCCGCCCTCGATGTACCAGGCGTAGATGGGGATGGTGTACGACGTGCCGTAGTCGTGCTGGTAGGTCATCATGCCCTTGTCGAAGACCTTGGAACCCACGACGATGGGGTGGATGCGGTATTTCATGCGACGCCTCGCGTGCTGACGGTTGCCGGAAGGTGGCCGGGGCTTTCCGCGGGCGCTTCCCGCGGGTGCCCGGCCACGGGGCAGAGAGTAAGCACTTCCGTCCCGGTTGTCACGATTCCCTCCCGTTTTAGTGGGAAATGGGCGCGGGGAGCGGAAACGCCCCGGCATCGCGGGGATGCCGGGGCGTGCGGTTGGTTGCGTTGCCGCTTCCGGTGCGCGGGGGCCGGTAGCCCGGCGGCCCGCCTAGCTGTCTTCCTTCAGTCCGTGGATGACGTCCTGCAACTCCGACGACAGCCGGGCCAGCTCGCCCACCTCGCGGGTGGACTGGGCCATGGCCTCGGCCATTTCCGAGGCGATGCGGTTCACCTCGTCGGTGCCCCGGTTGATCTGCTCGGACGCGGCGGACTGCTGCTCCGACGCCGTTGCTATGGACCGCACCTGGTCGGCCGTGGATTCCACGATGGACACGATGCGCGCCAGCGCCTCGCCCGCGCGGGAGGCCAGGTCGGTGCTGCGCTGCACCACCTCGGCCGCGCGGCCCATGCCGGTGATGTTGTCCTGCGTGCCGCGCTGGATGGCGGTGATGGCGTCGCCCACTTCCTTGGTGGCGGTCATGGTCTTTTCGGCCAGCTTGCGCACCTCGTCGGCCACCACGGCGAAGCCGCGCCCGGCGTCACCGGCGCGGGCCGCCTCGATGGCAGCGTTCAGCGCCAGCAGGTTGGTCTGGTCGGCGATATCGGTGATCACGGTCATGATGTTGCCGATGCCCTCGGCCCGCTTGCCCAGGTCGCCAAGGCCGCCGCTCATGTCGCGGGCGAACTCGTCCACCTTGCGGATGCTGTCCACCACGTCGCGCACGATGGCGCCGCCCGCCTCGGCTTCCGCCCTGGCGTTCTCGGCGCTTTCGGCCGCGCGCGAGGCGTTGGCGGCCACCTCGAGCACCGAGGCGTTCATCTGTTCCATGGCGGTGGCGGCTTCGGCCGTGCGGGCGCGCTGCACCTCTGCGCCGGACCGGGCCTCGTCCACCTGCCCGGCCAGTTCGTGCGAGGCGTTGCGCACGTTGGCCACGATGCCTTCAAGCCGTTCGGCGGTGTGGCGGATGCCTTCCTTGCGGGCCTGTTCGCCGCGCAGGCGGGCTTCCTCGGCCTCGCGCAGGGCGTTTTCGGCCTTGCGGGTCTGCTCTTCGGCCTCGGCGGTCTTGGCCTTGGCCGTGCCCAGCAGTTCGCCCAGGTTGCCCACCATGGCGCGCAGGCTGCCGTGCAGGTCCAGCAGTTCGCCCGAGAAGTGGCGCGCGTCGGGCAGGGCGTCGAATTCTCCCGCCGCCACGCGGCCGGAGGCGGCCACCAGCATCTGCACCGGGTTGGCCACGGAACGGGCCAGCAGCCACGCCACCACCATCAGCACCACGGCGATGCCCGCGCCCACCATGAGGATGTAGTTCACCACGCTGGCCGACTGGGCGTACACCTCGGCCTTGTCGATGACCACCGCCATCTTCCAGCCCTGGTAGCCGGTGAACACCGTAATCAGCTTGTCCGTGCCGTCCATGGGCGCCTCGAAGGTGCCGCGCTGCATCTTCATGATCTGGGCCATGGCGGGCACGCCGGTGTCCTCGGCCTTCTTGAAGCCGAACTTTTCGTGCCTGGGGTCGGACAGGATGACCGAGGTGTCCTCTACCAGCATGACGTAGCCGGTCTTGCCGATGCGCAGGTTGGAGGTGACCTTGGTCAGGGTGGAAAGGTTGATGTCCACGCCCATGACGCCCACGATCTCGCCCGAGCCCGCGCGCACCTTGCTCATGACGCTGGCCACCGGATAGCCGGTGGTGGACAGGTAGGCCTTGCTGATCAGCGTGTTGCCGGAAGAGGCCATGGCCTCCTTGTACCAGGGGCGCTTGCGCGGGTCGTACCCCGCGGGCACGCCGGAGCCGTCGATGTGGCTGATAAAGCCGCCGTCCTGGTAGCCGATGAAGATTTCGTCGTACCAGTTGTTGGCCTTGCCCATCAGGGTGAGCACCTTGGCCAGCGCCTGTTCCTCGGGCGTCATCGAGGCGTGGAACAGCTTGTTGTCCTGCCTGGTGTCGGCGTACGAGGCCACCTGCCCCTTGGCCTCCACCACCCGGGGCAGCGAGGCCATGTAGACCACGTTGCGCTGGGCCGCCTCGAAGAAGGTGGCGATGAAGTCGTTCACCCGTTCCAGCTGGGCGCTGGACGAATCCTCGAAATCGCGCAGCGAGGCGCGCCGGATTTCGATGGACACCACGGCGGAAACGCTGCCGATGGCGACGACAATGGACAGGAGAAAGGCGATGATCAGTTTGCTGCGGATGGTCAGAGACATGGTGCCCCCCATGACGACTGGATGTTTACGGTAGGCCCGCCGTGAACCCTTCCGTCGTGTGGCCGGGATTGCGAGGAGTGTGCGCCCGCGCCGACACCCGGATGGCTCCCCAGCCGCTTCCGTGCGCCGCGCGGCCTTCATGCCCATATTCATGAAGATTGGCAAGAGGCATCCTGTTGTGCATATTATAAATTTGCGAGCATAACTACAATGATAAGGGGTTGCGCTCATGTGTCCAGAGGAGGCGGTCATGTCGCCGTGCCGCCGTGCGCGCATGCGCGGCATGGTTGCGCGCCGCCCGGCGACACTATATTGTCCGCCGCCGGAACGGCGGAACCCCGCCACGAAACTGGAGGAAAGGATGATCATCGGTACGTCGGACACGTGGATGCGGTATGATCTCGGCCCCGCGTGGCGGGCTGCCTTCGCCTTTCTGGCCAACCTCGCGCCCGATGCGGCCGCCGGCCGCCATCCCGTGCCCTGCGCCGGGGCGCCGGAGGGCAGCGTGTACGTGGAGGTGGGACGCTACGATACGAAGCCCGAAGGCAGCGGACGGCTGGAGGCCCACCGCAGGCATATTGACATCCAGTACGTTCTTTCGGGTATGGAATGGATGGACTGGACGCCGCTGGCCGGTCTGGGGGCCCTGGGCCCCTACGCCGAAGACAGGGACGTGCGGTTCTTTTCCGTGACGGAGCGCCCCTGCGCCCGCGTGCTGCTGCAACCCGGCACCTTCGCGGCGCTGTTTCCGGAGGATGCGCACATGCCGGGCATCGCCGTGCCGGGCGGCCCGGCCGCCATGGTCAAGGCGGTGGCCAAGGTGCGGGTGGACGCCCTTGCCGTGGCAGGCATCCCCGCGCGGGGGCTGGACGGATAGGAAGCGCGGGACAACGACGGCTGATGGAGTCAGGCCGGATGCGCGCGGGCACGCCCCGCGCCGAGGGGGGCGGACGTAGCGCTGACAGGGAGCGGATCGGGACAACCAGGAGGTCTCATGGACATTTTCGATCAGGCCCAGGAACTGGAGCGGCTGGAACGCGAAGCCGCCTTGTCCCGTGCGCGGAGCGCCTCCGCGCAGGGGCGCGAGGGGCCCGAATGGATCGATGGCGTCGCCTGTTGCCGCGAATGCGGCGAACCCATTCCCCCCGCCCGGCTGGCCGCCGTGCCGGGTGTGGGACTGTGCAAGGCCTGCCAGGAAGAGATGGAAGCGGGCAACTAGCCCCGAACCCGGTCACCCCCGAACGGCCCGCGATCGTCATGGTCGCGGGCCGTTCCGCGTTCCGTGTCCGGCAACGGCAACGGGAAGGCGGCTAGTCCGCGATGCCCAGCAGTTCCATGATCAGGAAGCTGACGGAGGCCATGGTGGCGGCGGCGGGAATGGTGAGTATCCACGCCACCACTAGGTTGCCCGCGATGCCCCAGCGCACGGCGGACAGGCGCTTGGTGGCCCCCACGCCGAACACGCAGGCGGTGATGGTGTGGGTGGTGGAAATGGGCGCGCCCATCAGCGAGGCCCCGGTGATGACCACGGCGGCCGAGGTTTCCGCCGCGAAGCCGTGCACCGGCTCCAGCTTGAATATCTTGTGCCCCATGGTCTTCACGATCTTCCAGCCGCCCAGGGCGGTGCCCAGCGCCATGGCCAGCGCGCACGACAGCTTGACCCACAGCGGCACGTGGATGGTGTCGATCTGGTGGAACAGGAACAGGGCCAGGGTGATGATGCCCATGGTCTTCTGCGCGTCGTTGAGGCCGTGGCTGGTGGCCATGAAGGCAGAGGAGACGATCTGCAATTTCTCGAACGACCGCGTCACCGTGCGCCGGTTGGTGCGCCAGAACAGCAGCATCAGCAGCATCATGCACGCGTAGCTGACGGCAAAGCCCGCCAGGGGCGACAGCACCAGCGGCACCAGGATCTTCTTGACGATGGACATGCCGTTCAGGGTGGTGAACCCGGCATGGGTGATGGCCGCGCCCATCAGCCCGCCGATGAGCGCGTGCGACGACGAGGACGGCAGGCCGAAATACCAGGTGATCAGGTTCCAGGCGATGGCCCCGAGGAGCGCGGCCAGCACCAGGGTCTGGCTGCCCATGACCATGTCGGTGTTCACGATGCCCTGGCCCAGGGTGTGCGCCACCTCTTCCCCCAGCATGGCCCCGAAAAGGTTCAGCACGGCGGCCATGGCCACGGCGGTGCGCGGCGAGAGCACCTTGGTGGAGACCACGGTGGCGATGGCGTTGGCGCAGTCGTGCGCCCCGTTGGTGAAGTCGAAGATCAGCGCGACGATGACGATGACGACGAGCAGCACCGGTATCTCAAGCATTCTTCAGCACCACTTCCTCGATGGCGTCCGCAAGGTCGTCCAGGCGTTCCACGGCCAGCTCGATGCGGTCGTACACCTGGGTCCACTTCATGATGTCCACCACGGCGCGCATGTCGAGATTCGGCAAGGCCCGTGCCCAGCAGCATTTCGCATTCGCCCTTGATGGCCTTCAGCTGCTTCACCTGCGCGGCCACGTCGGTCTTGTCCTTGAGGCAACAGATCATCTCGCCGGTGATGCCTGCCATCTCGCGCATGTTGCGGGCCATCTTGCGGGCCGGAAAGCGGATGTAGGTGAACCCGTACAGCCGCGCCCGGGTGGCGATGCCCTTGATGAGATTGATGGAGTCTTCCTGGGACAGGTTCAGGCGGTAGATGTCCTCGCGGTCGATGGGGGTGATGAAGGTAAGCGAGAGCTGGCGCGAGATTTCGCGGCACAGTTCGTCGGCCTCCACCTCGATGAGGTTGACGCGCTTGCAGGCGTCGTCAACCTTCCCGAACTCCTCCAGGATGCGGCTGAGCAGATCGGCCGCTTCCACCAGCATGGCGTTCTGGCGGCCCAGCAGTTCGAAGAAGCGGACGGTCTTGGGAAACAGGTTCAAGGCCATGCGGTGGCTCCGGTGTTGTCGTTTGGCGAGTCGGACCCGCCGTCCCCCCCCGATCCGGTCAATCCGGCCGATAGGGCCGGTCCGGTCGATCCGGTCGATCTGGCCGGTCCCGTGGCGGGGACGGCCGCCACGCAAGCGGCGACGGTTACGGATGTGTTGCGGTCCCGGCGGGTGCCGGACGTGCGCTGCCCGTGCGCAAAAAAGGCCGGTCGGGGCCGCGGGAATTCTACGCTTCCCCCAGCGTCCGGGCAACCGGCATTGTCACGAATTCGCCACGAAATAACGCGGTTTTGTTACGGAACGATGACGGAAGAGGAATCCGGAAAGAAGTCCTGCGATGGCGGTATGTTGAGTGTTTGAATAGCCCTTGTCGGGACCGGAGGATGCCCGTGGCGCAAGAAAAAAGGGGCGGGAAGTTTCCCGCCCCGTGGTGGGCATGGCCGGGGTGATGCCGCCGGGCCGCGGCGGTGCGGCCCCTAACGCTGCATGGCGCGGTATTCGTCCACGGTGACCATGTGCAGGGCCTTCACCGGGCAGGCTTCCACGCAGGCGCCCTGGTCCTTGCCTTCCCTGGCGCGCCAGTCGGCGCACACGTCGCAGCGCACGGCCACCTCGCGGCGGGGCTGCACGGGCTGGGCGGCATCGGCCGCGCCTTCCTCGGGCAGGCCGATGAAGGACAGTTCGATGGCCCCGTACGGGCAGGCCATGACGCACAGCTGGCAGGCGGCGCAGTATTGCTGGCGCATCACCACCACGCCGTCCTCCTGGACCAGCGCGTCGGTGGGGCACACGCGGGCGCAGGGCGCGTCAGCGCACTGGCGGCACTGCACGGGCATCTTGACGCTGTCGGTCTTGATGACGTGCACGCGGGGCTGGAAGAGGTTGCGCTTCTTCACCGCCTCCTTGATGGTCATGTTGTTGTGCGAGGCGATGCAGGCAAGTTCGCACTTCTTGCAGGCCTTGCACTTGTCGGTCGGTGGCATCCGGGGAGGGCACTTCTATGCTTGCGATGTACAGTTCCCTGCCGCCGGTCCAGTGCACGGCGTCGTGGCCGCACGAAGGGCAGGAGAAGTTCCGCTTGCGGGTTTCCACGTCGCCGCAGGCCGGGCAGGCGCCGCGCAGGGGCAGCAGGTGCACGTCCAGCGGCGCGCCTTCGGCGGGCGTGCCTTCGGCCAGCAGTTCGAAGCAGGCGGCCAGGGTGCGCGGCTCGACGCACGCCAGAAGGCCCACGGCCAGCGACACGCGGGAGACGCGTGCCGCGCCGTAGCGCGCCGCCTCGTCCGAGACGATGCGCAGGATGCCTTCGAC
>JALHHV010000356.1 GCA_022837365.1 Desulfovibrio sp.
CGCGAAAAGCTCCTGCACTACACCACGGTGCCCATCTACGACGAGGACGTCATCCTGATGGTGCACCCCGGCGACCGCCACCTGGCCGCCGACACGGGCGGCACCGGGCGCGACGCCATCCTGTACGGCGAAAAGCCCGTGGCCCTGGCCCTGGGCTACAGCTACGGCCCCACCATGGACCTCCTGCTGGCCCGCAAGGGGCTGATCCGCACCTCGTCCTTCTACTCGTTGCAGGAAGGCGTGCAGGCCCTGCTGCGCCACGAGGTGGCGGCCGTGCCCGGCACCGAGCCCACCCTGCGGGCGTTGCTGCGCCGCCTTGCCCCCGGCAGGGAACCGGTGTTCATGTTCCCCGCCTTCGACTACGTTTCCGCCTACATGGCGTTTGCCCTCACCGCCGCCAACGCCTCGCTGGCGGCGGATTTCGACAGCGCCCTGGGGCGGATGCGCGCCAGCGGCGAATACGCGCGCATACTGGCCGAGGCCGACAGGACCCTGCATGCCCATCAAGAACAATGATCGGCCCGGCGGGACACCCGCCGCCGAGGCGTCTCCCGCGCCCTCCCCAGCGACCTCGCCGCCGACAGGGGGCCACGTGTGGTTCGTGGGGGCGGGCCCCGGCGACCCGGAACTGCTTACCCTGAAGGCCCGGCGGATCATCGGGACGGCGGACCTTGTCCTGTACGCGGGCTCGCTGGTGCCGCCGCAGGTGGTGGCCTGCGCCCGCCCTGGCGCGCGGGTGGTCGATTCCGCCCCGCTCACGCTGGAGCAAACCCACGCCCTGCTGCGCGAGACGGCCCTTGCCGGGGGCACGGCCGCGCGGGTGCACACCGGCGATCCTTCGCTGTACGGCACCGTGCGCGAGCAGATGCGCCTGCTGCATGCCGAGGGCATCGCCTGCTCGGTGGTGCCGGGGGTGACGGCGGCCTTTGCCGCCGCGGCCGCCGCCGGGGTGTCGTTCACCGCGCCGGAGGTCACCCAGTCGCTGGTCATCACCCGGCTGGAAGGGCGCACCCCCGTGCCCGGCGCGGAACGGCTGCGCGAACTGGCCCGCCACGGCAGCGCCATGGCGGTGTACCTTTCCGCCGCCGCCCCGGAACGGCTGGAAGAGGAACTGGCGGCGGCGGGCGTGGACCCGTGCACGCCGGTGCTGGCGGCCCACAGGGTGGGCTGGCCCGACCAGTCCCTGGCCTGGACCACGGCGGGCGGGCTGGCCCAAACCGTGCGGTCGCGCGGATTTTCGCGCCAGACGGTATTCCTGGTGCTGCCCGGCGAGGCGGCGGGGGATACCGCGTCGCGCCTGTACGCGGCCGACTTCGCCCACGGCTGGCGCGACATCCGCGAAGACGGGGACGATGCCCCGCACCCTCACGACAGCAAGGACTGACGCCGGGCGCGCCCCGTGAACGTTGCGTGACAATGGCGCACACGGTTGCATCGGCTTCCGGATGCGGGCATCATGGCGGCAGCGTCCCCGCTCCCCCGTCCGCCAACGGGAGGTCCGTCCCATGCGCCCCTCGGATATCCTGCATTCCCTGTCGCGCGGCCTGCGCCGCCTGCTGCTCGCGCCGCTGCGCCCCTCGGCCCGCGCCTTCTGGCGCGCCGCCCTCGACCGCCCGCACGGCAGCTTCCTGGAGGCCCTGCACGGCTACATCTACCTGCGCTGGCCGCTGTTCTACATCGGCGTGGGCACCGGGCGGCACCCGCTGGCCCGCTGGCTGGCCGCGCCGCTGGCCCGGCTGGGCGGCCTGCTGGGGGTGTGGGGCAAGGCCGAAGAGTTCGGGCCGGAATTCGCCCAGACCTACCACGGCAAGGTCATGCCGCCGGGCACGCTGCCCCGGCTCATCGCGGTGGAGCGGCCCGTGTCCACCACGGTGCCGGAAACCGTGCTGCCCTTCCGCATGGCGCGCGACATCATCCTCGACAACGCCGACGCCCTTGCCCTGCTGGACTGCCCCTGCCGCCTGACCAGGGAGGACCACTGCACCCCCGTGGACGTGTGCATCCTGGCCGGCGGCCCGGTGGTGGACTTCGTGCTGGAGCATCACCCGGACATGGCCCGCCGCGTGACGCCCGCAGAGGCCATCCGCGTGGTGGAGGCGGAGAACCGGCGCGGCCACGTCTCGCACGCCTTCTTCAAGGAGGCGGTGCTGGGCCGCTACTACGCCATCTGCAACTGCTGCACCTGCTGCTGCGGGGCCATGCAGGCCCACCGCGAGGGCACGCCCATGCTGGTCTCCTCGGGCTACGTGGCCCGCGTGGACGCGGCCGCCTGCACCGGCTGCGGCCTGTGCGCGCGCGTCTGCCCCTTCGGCGCGGTGGGTATGGCCCATGGCCCCGCGCCGGAAACGTCTTCAC
>JALHHV010000357.1 GCA_022837365.1 Desulfovibrio sp.
TTCCAACAGATTTCGTCAATGCGCAACGCCCCAGTTCTCCCCCTGCCCCCAATCCACGGCGAGGGGCACGTCCAGTGCGACCCCGCCGGGGCGCACGCCGGACATGATGGCGGCCAGGCGTTGTCCTGCTGCTGCGGCGTTGTCCTGCGGCACTTCCAGCAGCAGTTCGTCGTGCACCTGCAAAATGAGCCGGGCGTTCAGGGCGCGCAGGTCCGGGTCGGCGTGGGCGGCCAGCATGGCCAGCTTGATGATGTCGGCGGCGCTGCCCTGGATCAGGGTGTTGATGGCCTGACGGCGGGCCTGCGACTTCAGCTGGGTGTTCTCGGAATGGATTTCCGGCAGCAGGCGGCGGCGTCCGGCCATGGTGGTCACGTAGCCCTGTTCGCGGGCGGATGCTTCGGCGGCGTCGTAGAATTCGCGCAGCTTCTGGAGCTTGCTGAAGTACCGTTCGATGAACGCCTTGGCCTCGGTGAGCGGGATGCGCAGTTCCTGCGCCAGCTTCCGGTGCGGCTGTGGATGTCCGCCCCCTCGCGGAAGGCGGCCAGCAGCGTGGGGTCTTGCGACATGTGGGTCAGCACGCGCAGTTCCACCTGCGAATAGTCGGCGGAGACCAGCCGCAGGCCCGGCGCGGCGGTGAAGCAGGTGCGCATGCGGCGGCCAAGGTCGCCCCGCACGGGAATGTTCTGCAAGTTCGGGTTGCTGGACGACAGCCGCCCGGTGGCCGTGGCCAACTGGTTGAAGGTGGTGTGGATGCGCCCGGCCGCATCCACCAGGCGCGGCAGCGGTTCGAGGTAGGTGGAGCGCAGCTTTTCCAGCTTGCGGAATTCCAGGATGGCGTCCACCACCGGGTGGCGTCCGGACAGCTTTTCCAGCACGTCCTGCGCGGTGGAGGTCTGGCCGCCCTTGGTCTTGCCGCCCGTGGGCAGGCCCAGCGTGCCGAACAGCAGTTCGGCCAGCTGCTGCGAGGAGCGGATGTTGAACTCGCCCCCGGCGGCCTTGTAGACGTCGCGCGTCAGGCGGTCCAGTTCGGCCTGCACCTCGCGCAGGAAGGCGGCGAAGGCGTTGAGGTCCACGGCGATGCCCGTGGCCTCCATGTCCGCCAGCACGGGGATCAGCGGCATTTCCAGCGTGCGCATCAGGCGTGACAATTGCGCCCCGGCCAGGCGGCCGGACAGCGCGCCCGCCATTTCCAGCGCCAGCAGACCGGGGTTGCCGGACGAGCGCTCCAGTTCGTCGCCCCAGCGGGCGGCCAGGCGCGGCCAGGAGTAGTCGCGCTCTTCCGGGTTCAGCAGGTAGGCGGCAAGGCCCAGGTCGAACCAGCGGGCCGGGTCGATGTCGCCCCACGCCGGGTCGGTGCGCAGCAGGTGCTTCACGTCGGGCGCGGCGATCTGGGCGGATTTGGACAGATGGCGGGCCAGCGCGGCCACCGGGCCGGAGTAGCGGCTTTCGCAGTCTCCGGCGGCCACGGCGTGGGCGATGACGTTGCCGTTGTCGAACAGCGGCACCACGGCGGCGGCCACGCCCTCGCAGTCGGGCAGCTTGCCGGGGTCGGCGCAGGTGTTCACCGGGTCGGCCCGGCGGCCCTCGTCGCCGAACAGGCTGGCCTGCACCTGCGAAATGGAGCGCGGGGTGGAGGCGACGCTGCCGTTCTCGATCATGCCGGACAGTTCGCGGGTCAGCTGGCGCAGTTCGAACTCGCGCAGCACGGCCCCGGCCTCGGCCGGGTCCAGCGGGTGCACGGCCAGGTCGGGCAGGGTCACTTCCGGGCAGGCGTCGGTGGTCAGGGTGGTCAGCCGCCGGTACAGGAACATGGTGTCCAGGTGCGGCTCGAACTTGGCGCGCAGCTTTTCGGGCAGTTCGCCCACGCGGTCGCGGATGTCCTCCAGCGAGGCGAAGTCCTTGAATATCTTTTCCGCCGTCTTGGGTCCTACTCCGGGGATGCCGGGAATGTTGTCCGACGAATCGCCGATGACCGCCTGAAAGTCGGGCCAGCGCGCGGGCTCCAGGCCCGTTTCCGCCGTGAAGTCGC
The DNA here is from genome assembly GCA_022837365.1 of Desulfovibrio sp. GTDB lineage: Bacteria > Desulfobacterota > Desulfovibrionia > Desulfovibrionales > Desulfovibrionaceae > Cupidesulfovibrio. The sequence goes on from JALHHV010000357.1 coordinate 2,030, forward strand.
GGAGCGTGACCAGCTTTTCTTCCTTGGCCGCCGGGTCCCACAGCACCACGTTGTCGTGCAGGCACTGCTTGAGGTCCTTGTCCGTGCCCACGATGACCACGGGCCGTTCGGCGCGGTGGCGCGCCGCCAGCGAGGCGATGCAGTCGTCGGCCTCGCACCCGTCGGAGACGACAAGCGGGAGGCCCAGCGCCTTGACCATGCGCTTGATGGGGTCCAGTTGCTGCACCAGCGGTTCCGGCGTCACGGCGCGCTGCATCTTGTACGGCGGGAACAGCTCGTGCCGGAAGGTCGGTCCCTTGCCGTCCAGCACGAAGCAGAAGTTGGACGGGCGTTCCTCGCGCAGGATGCGCAGCAGGATGCGGGTGACGATGAACAGCGCGTTGGTGGGAAACCCGTCGGAGCGCTGCATGTTCTGGTAGGCGTAGAAGCCCCGGAAGATGAAGGCCGAGCCGTCCATGAGCCACAGGGGCTCGCCGCGAAGGCCGAGGCGTTGGGTGAGCGACATGCTGGTTCCGGTTGGCGGTTGGATGTGGCGGGATGGGTGCGGGCCGGGCGACCCGCGCACAAGGTATACGTCAGGCCGCGCCCGAAGCAAAGCCGTGCGCGCGGGCATGGACTGGCGGG
>JALHHV010000358.1:0-474 GCA_022837365.1 Desulfovibrio sp.
GCATTTCCTGCCTGGGGTCGTTCTCCACCAGCAGCAGCCGCTTCATGGCCGCCTCGGATCCGGCGCGCGCGCCCCGCACCCGCTCCACGTCCCCGTCGACGCGGCCGCACACCGGCCCGGCGGCGTAGGCGTCGGCAAGCTCCACGCCAGCGCGGATGAACCGCTCCACGGCGTTGGCGCTCTGCCCCGGCGTGCTGTCCGCCGCCCGCGCCTCGGGGCCGGACAACAGCAGGCACGCGACCAGTATCCACGCGGCTGGCGACCACGCGGCCAAGGCACGGCGCCACGCCCCGCGACGGGCCGTACCGGGCACGCCCGCCGAACCGGCGCGCGGCGAATGTAAAGTTTTGTAAAGGGATGATGGCATTCAGCCCATCTATATGCCCGGCCCGGCGAATGCAACCCCCGCCGCGCGGAACCGCCCGGAGATTCCCCCGCCAACGCGGCGGCCCCCGGCGTAGGGGCGCCGGGGGC
>JALHHV010000358.1:498-3545 GCA_022837365.1 Desulfovibrio sp.
ACCGGCAGGCTGTGCGCCAGCCGGGCGCCAAGGGGGGCCGTGAGCACGCTGGCGCAGACGATGCCGACCAGGGCGGGGAGGTAAACGAAACCGAAGGTGTTCGCGGGCAGGCCCTGGGTAGCCAGCCCGTTAACTATGTAGCCCACGGTGCCGGACACCGCGATGGGAAAGCCGATGGCGGCCGAGGTGCCGATGGCCGTGTGCATGGCCACGTTGCACCACGCCATGAACGGCACCGACAGCGTGCCGCCGCCGATGCCCACGAGGCTGGACACCCCGCCGATGACGTTGCCCATGCCGAACATGCCTGCGGTTCCGGGCAGTTCGCGCGATGCCTTGGGCTTGATGTCCAGCAGCATCTGCGCCGCCACCCAGTACAGGAAGCAGACGAAGAAGCCCTTGAGGAAATTGGTGGAAAGCTGGGCCACCACCCACGTGCCGAGCAGCGTGCCGGTGACGATGCCGGGGGTGATGCGCCACACCACGTTCCACAGCACCGCGCCGCGCTTGTGGTGCGCCCGGAAGCTGGAGATGGAGGTGAACATGATGCTGGCCATTGCCATTCGAACGCGAAATTGAGCATGGGCACGATGACCAGCCCGCCGCCCACGCCGAGCAGCCCGGCAAGGACGCCCGCGAGGGCGCCGAGAATCAGATAGACCGCGAGGGAAAAGAGCATGTCTGGCTCTCCGCGTTGCGGGCGCTGCACGGCCCGCGTGGTTCCCGTCGTGGCGCGGGGCGTTTCCCCGCGCCGGGTTGATGGTCCGGCGGCCCGCCGCGCGGGCGGCCGCCGGACCGGATATCCGTCACATTGCAAATTGCAATTACATGCGCAGGGCGTGCCTACCGATGGACGCCACGTTGGCGCTGCCGGTCAGCACCATGGCCTGCACCAGCTGGCCCTTGATGGAATCGGCCAGCATGGCCACACCGTCCTTCAGGCCGCCCACGGCGGCGATGGAGAAGGGACGGCCCAGCATCACGGCGTCGGCCCCCAGGGCCAGCATCTTGAACACGTCCACGCCGTCGCGCACGCCGCCGTCGGCCAGGATGGCGATGCGGCCCTTCACCGCGTCGGCGATTTCGGGCAGCACTTCGGCGGTGCCCGGCGCGTGGTCGAGCACGCGGCCGCCGTGGTTGGACACCACTATGCCGTCAACCCCCACCTCCACGGCCAGGCTGGCGTCGGTGGTGGTCATGATGCCCTTGAGGATAAACGCCATGCCCCTGGCCTTGACCTTGGCCACGATGCGCGAAAGTTCGGCCGGGGTCTTGGGTCCCACGGGGCGGCCCATCTTGCGCAGGGTGACAAGGCCCGCCGCGTCGATGTCCATGCCCAGGGCCGGGCAGCCCAGTTCCAGCGCGCGGTCCAGCTTTTCGTCCAGTTCCGCGCCGTCCCACGGCTTGATGAACGGGATGCCCCGCCCGCCCGCGCCGGTGATGGCCGCGAAGCCCGCGTCGATGATGAACGGGGGCACGCCGTCGCCGGTGCAGCCGATGATGCCGCGCTCGGCGCAGCCGCCCACCACGGCGGCCGCGTAGTCTTCCTCGCTCACGCCGCCGCCCATGTTGAAGGACACCCCGCCGATGGGCGCGGCCAGCACCGGCATGTCCAGCGCGATGCCGCACACCGTGGCGGACGTGTCGGGCTCGTTCACGTCGTGCACCAGGCGCATGTTCAGGCGCACGGCGGCCAACGCTTCAAGGTTGGCGGCGAACGTGGCGCCGGTGCCCAGGCCGCCCATGCCGGGCACCTCGCCCGAGCAGGCCTTGCCGTTGCACACCGGACAGACCCGACAGTAGCCCTTCATCAGTTGGCGTGCCTTGTCGCGAACTTCCTTCATCATGTCCCTCCGTTGCCAGGCGAACATGGGCGGCGCGGGCCGGGCTCGCACCGGGCATGCCTCGCCCCGGACGTCGTTGGCGTGATGCGCGCCGGAAACTCCGGGTGCGCCGGATGCGCCGGAGCGCGCGGTGAGTGGTAATGCCGCCTGCGTGGTCATGCCTGGTTGCCCATGGGGGGTCATTCCCCCGACCATTCGAGGGCTATCTCCTCGACGTGCAGAATATGTTCGTGCATGGCCCGGAAGGCCGCCTGGGGGTCGCGCGCCTCCATGGCGGCGAGGATGTTGGCGTGGGTCGAAACGGCCCACTGGCGGCGGTCTTCGGTCTGCAAGGTGAAGTCGCGGCTGTCGCTGAGGATGTCGTGCAGGCGCGTCAGCACTTCCTGCACCACCGTGTTGCGGGTGGCGCGGGCGATGATCATGTGGAATTCCACGTCGGCGTCGGACCCGGTGTTGCCGCCGTCTATCTCGGCGATCTGGGCGTCCAGGGCGCGGCGCAGGGCCGCGAGGTCGCCGTCGCTGACGTGGGCCGCGGCCAGCGCGGCGATCTGCGGTTCGAGCAGGCGGCGGAATTCCAGCACCTCGCGCAGCTTGGCGCGGCGCTGTTCGATGATGGCGGCCAGGGGTTCGATGAGCGTCTCTTCGGTGTCGTCCAGCACGTAGGTGCCGTCGCCGAGGCGGCTGGTGACGATGCGCTGCTGCTCCAGCGACCGGATGGCCTCGCGCACGCAATGCCGCGACACCCCGAACAGCTCGGCCAGGCGGCGTTCGGGGGGCAGCTTGTCGCCGGATTTCAGTTCGCCCTTCTCGATGAGGTCGCGGATCTGCCCCACGATTTCCTCGTGCAGGCGGATGCGGCGCGCGGGCTTGAAGGCGGGGGTCATCTGCGCTTTCACGCAACGGCCCTCCCGGGGCAGTGGGATGCGCGAATGGCCGGCTGTCAACGAAAATCCTCGCCGGACGGAGCACGGCGGGCGATACAGCGCGGTTGCGGTGCGGTTGCGCGAGTGAAAAACGAAACGCGCGGCCCCGAAGGACCGCGCGATCTACCCTGGAATATGGCTCAAACCGCAGGTGCGAACCAACGCCACGTCGCCCTTGCGGCGACGGTCACCTCACGCCGCCGACCACCCTCCCCTCGGTAATGAATGAAATGCCCTGCGACGACATGGCGCCGAGCATCACCCCTTGGGCCAGGGGCTG
>JALHHV010000359.1 GCA_022837365.1 Desulfovibrio sp.
GCCACCGGCGCGCCGGTGCCGCCGCACAGCGGCAAGGGGGCCAGCAGCGCGTGCGCCCCGGTGGGGGGCAGGCCGTCCAGCCCGGCCAGGCATTCCACCACCACGGCCCCGGCGGCCAGGGCCATGCGGTTGCACAGGAATTCCGCGTCGTCGGGGGCGTCCACCCCGTGGGTGTCGATGCCGATGCCCGCCGCCCCGCGCTCGTGCACCAGAAGGTGCACGGCATCCGGCGTGAACGAGGGAAACACCATGGGCGGCGCATCGCCCGGCCCGGCGCGCAGGGCTCCCCACTGCACCCCCATGAACCGTTCCGGCTCGCGCCACAGGTGGTGCCAGCCGGTGTTGCACACGAACAGGCAGCCGCGCGGAACCCGGCCGTGGGCCGCCTCCCAGGCCAGCACGTCGTCCGGGGCGCAGCGCGCGCCGGGGTCCGCCGCAGCGCGTGCACGCAGATCCAGCACTGCCAGGGGCAGCAGCAACGGCCACGGCGCCGCCGCGCGCACGTCGGCACCGCCGGGCAGAAAGGACAGCGGCGCGTTGACGTGGGTGCCGCCGTGCTCGCCCATGGCGAAGGCCCGCAGGTCGTAGCCGTCCTCTTCGCGGCAGGCCACCTCCAGGAAAGTCACGGGCGGGTCGCCCGGCCAGCGCGGCATGCCGGTTCCGATGGGGTGCGCAAGGTCCGCCAGGCGGGTGAATGTCAGGCCACGGGACATGCGCCCCCCTCATTCGGCCCGCTGGCCGGGTCACAGGACGGGACATCATTGGGCCGTCCACCCTGCCCCGCCGTTTCCCGCGCCATGACGCCGTTGCGGTGGCCGCGCACGTCGCGCGGGCCCAGCATCTTGGCCGGGTCCATCAGGTCGTCGTAGTCTTCGGGCCGCATCAGGCCGCGTTCGGCCAGCAGGTCGCGCGGGGTGCGCCCGGTGGCGCGGGCATCCTTGACCACGGCGGCCGCCGCCTCATGGCCGATGACCGGGGCCAGCGCCGTGACCATGCCCAGCGAGCCGTGCAGCAGTTCCAGACAGCGTTCGCGGTTGGCGGTGATGCCCTCCACGCAGCGCACCCGCAGGATGCGCGCCGCCCGCGTGAGGATTTCCAGCGACTGGAACAGGTTGCAGGCCATGATGGGGCCGAACACGTTCAGTTCCAGTTGTCCCGCCTCTGCCGCCAGGGTCACGGTAAGGTCGTTGCCGATGACCTGCTGGCAGACCTGGTTGACCAGTTCCGGAATCACCGGGTTGACCTTGCCGGGCATGATGCTGGACCCCGGCTGCACGGCGGGCAGGGCTATCTCGCCAAGGCCGGTGAACGGCCCGGACGAGAGCAGCCGCAGGTCGTTGCAGATCTTGGAGAGCTTCACGGCGATGCGTTTCAGCAGGCCCGACAGGGTGACGTAGGCCCCGGCGTCGCTGGTGGCCTCCACCAGGTTGGGCGAAAGCGAGAGCGGCAGCCCGGTGATGTCCGCCAGCCTGCCGCAGACCAGGGGCGCATAGCCGGGCACGGTGTTGATGCCGGTGCCCACGGCCGTGGCGCCGATGTTCACCTCGCACAGCAGGCGGGCCACCTCGGCCAGACGGTCGATGTCCTCGCCCACGGTCACCCCGTAGGCCGCGAATTCCGCGCCCAGGGTGATGGGCACGGCGTCCTGCAACTGGGTGCGGGCCATCTTGATCACGTCGGCGAAGGATTCGCCCTTGGCGTGGAAGGCGTCGCGCAGTTCGCGCAGCGAGCCTCCCAGGTCGCGCGCATACCATACCAGCGAGATGCGCAGCGCCGTGGGGTACACGTCGTTGGTGGACTGCGAGAGGTTGACGTGGTTCAGCGGGCTGATCACGCCGTACTCGCCGCGCACCCGGCCCATGATCTCCAGCGCGCGGTTGGCGATGACCTCGTTGGCGTTCATGTTCACCGAGGTGCCCGCCCCGCCCTGGATCACGTCCACCACGAACTGGTCGTCGAAGCGGCCCTCGCGCACCTCGCGGCAGGCCTGCACGATGGCCTGGCCCACGTCGCCGTCCAGCAGGCCCAGTTCCATGTTGGCCAGGGCGGCGGCCTTCTTCACCGAAGCCAGCGCCTGCACGAAGCGCGGGTGGCGGCCGATGGTCTGCCCCGTGACGTCGAAATTCTCCAGCGCCCGCAGGGTCTGCACGCCGTAGTAGGCGTGGGCGGGCACCTTGCGCTCGCCCAGGCTGTCGCGTTCGATGCGGTATTCCATGAGGATGCCGTCCTTGCTTCCGGGATGCCGGGATGTGCCGTGGCGGCCCGTGCCGTCCGTGCTGCCCGTGTGTCGGACGCGCACGATGGCACCATAGCACCCTTGCCGCCGCCCGCCTATGGGCTGCGCCGTCA
>JALHHV010000360.1 GCA_022837365.1 Desulfovibrio sp.
CGCTGGCGCTGGCCCTGGCGGGCCGGTCCGCCTGGACCGCACCGCGCCACACCCCGCCAAAGGGCGCGGACCACGCCCGACATCATCTGCCGGAACATCCGCCCCGCGCGTAGCGCCGGGCTTACCCGCTGAAGCCGAAGGAGGAGTCCCCATGCCGTCGCCACACGTTTCCGCCCACCAGGCGCACGGCGGTTCGCCGCCCGCCCTGCTCCCCGTACCGCTGGCCGCCCTGTTGCTTCCGCTGCCGTGCCTGGTTGCGGGCCTTGCCCTGTTTCTGTCCCTGTCCCTTGCCCCGGCCGCCCCCGCGCGCGCCGCGCAACTGGCCACGGAGGTGCCCGCCGGGGCCACCGGAGCGGTAAAGAAGCCCGAGGCCCACGCCATCACCGCCGACCATTCCCGCCACCCGGCCCTGCAACAGCCCTTCGCCACGCCGCAGGAAGTGACCAAGGCCTGCCTGTCGTGCCATAACGCCGCCGCGCAGCAGGTGCACAAGACCATCCACTGGACCTGGCTGGACCCGGCCGACCCGGAACGCAAGATGGGCAAGGGCGGCATCACCTTCAACAATTTCTGCATCGCCATCCCGTCCAACGAGCCGCGCTGCACCTCGTGCCATGCGGGCTTCGGCTGGAAGAACGCGCAGTTCGACTTCTCGTCGCAGGAAAACGTGGACTGCATGGTCTGTCACGACCACACCGGCACCTACAAGAAGTTCCCCACCATGGCCGGGCTGCCCGTCAGCGAAGCCACCGAGTTCGAGGGCAAGACCTTCAACCCGCCCGACTACAACGCCATCGCCGCCTCGGTGGGCCGCCCCACCCGCGACAACTGCGGCACCTGCCATTTCTACGGCGGCGGGGGCGACGCGGTGAAGCACGGCGACCTCGACTCCACCATGTTCAAGCCCGGCCGCGAACTGGACGTGCACATGGACGTGAAGGGCGCCAACTTCACCTGCCAGCGCTGCCACACCACCGAGGCCCACGTCATCGCCGGGCGCACCTACAAGCAGCCCGCCTTCACCGAGCGCACCAGCGTGCTGGACGACGACCGGGTGCACCGCATCGCCTGCGAATCGTGCCACACCGCAACCCCGCACAAGGCCGGGCACAAGGCCAACGACCACACCGACAAGCTGGCCTGCCAGACCTGCCACATCCCCGCCTTTGCCCGTGAACAGGCCACCAAGATGTGGTGGGACTGGTCCACGGCGGGCAAGAAGAAGGACGGCAAGCCGTTCGCGGAAAAGGGTCCCTTCGGCAAGGCCGTCTACGACAGCAAGAAGGGCGACTTCCGCTGGGAAAAGGACGTCGTTCCCGAATACCACTGGTCCAACGGCCGCATGGAATTCCTGCTGCTCACCGACGTCATCGCCGACACCTCGCAGCCGGTGACGATCAACCGCATCGACGGCAGCCCCGCCGACCCCAGGTCGCGCATCATGCCCTTCAAGGCGCACCGGGGCCGCCAGCCCTTCGACGCGGGCAACCGCACCTTCGTGGCCCCGCACCTGTTCGGCAAGGACGACGCCGCCTACTGGAAGACCTATGACTGGCAGAAGGCCGTGGAGGCCGGGCAGAAGTCGCTGAACCTGCCCTTCAGCGGCAAGCTGGAATTCGTGGACACCGTCTACTACTACCCCATCACCCACCAGGTGGCCCCCAAGGAACGGTCCGTGACCTGCGGCGAATGCCACAAGCCCGCGGGCAGCCGCCTTGCCGCCGTCACCGGGGTATGGATGCCGGGGCGCGACCGCAACGCGGGCGTGGACGCCGCGGGGTGGATCGCCGTGGCCGGGTCCGTGCTGGCCGTGGGCGTGCACGGGTTCCTGCGCCTGGCCGCGCGCGGCCGCAACAACCGCAAGGAGGACTAGCCATGCACGCCACCGAACGACTCTACCTGTACAGCCGGTTCGAGCGGTTCTGGCACTGGGCGCAGACCCTGCTCATCCTCGTACTGCTGGTCACCGGTTTCGAAATCCACGGCACCTTCGCCCTGCTGGGCTTCGAGCGGGCCTTCGCCGTGCACAACTTCTGCGCGTGGTCGTGGCTGGTGCTGTACGCCTTCATCGTGTTCTGGATGGCCGTCACCGACGAATGGAAGCACTACGTGCCCACGTTCCTGAAGCTCATGGACGTAGTGCGCTACTACCTCTCCGGCATCTTCAGGGGTGAACCCCACCCCGTGCCCAAGAGCGAACGCGCCAAGCACAACCCCCTGCAACGGCTCACCTACCTCGGCATCGTCTCGTTCCTGGTGCCGTTCCAGATGATCACCGGCTTTCTCTACTACACCTACAACCAGTGGCCGCAACTCGGCTTCGCGGGCAGCCTGACCCT
>JALHHV010000361.1 GCA_022837365.1 Desulfovibrio sp.
ACTTCGTCGCGCAGGAGGCCCGCCACGGCAAAGCTCTGGCCGTCGGCCAGTTCCACGGTGGTGGCGGCGCGCCGGGTGGAGATGGCCGGAATGGTGAACCCGTTGATTTCGATGACGTTGGAGTAGTCCAGTTCCGACACTTCCGGGTTCACCCGCATGCTGATCAGCTTGTCCGAGACCACTGTGGGGGTGAAGGCCAGGGTCACGCCGTACTTCTTGTACTCGATGGCCACGGTGCCCAGGCCCTGCGGCACGGGGATGGGAATCTCGCCCCCGGCCAGGAAGTCGGCGTTCTCGCCGCTGCGGCAGATCAGCGTGGGTTCGGCCAGCACCTTGACCAGGCCGTTCTGCTTCAGCACGTCCAGAAAGCCCATCAGGTTCACCTGGCCCGAGGTGATGCGGAACATGCCGTTCACGTTGCTGCTGGGGATGGCGGCGCTGGGGCCCACGTCCACCACACCCTTCTGGCTGTCCAGGGTGAACAACTGGTTGAGCATGGTGAAGGCGAAGTCGTTGTTCCAGGCGTAGGTCAGGTCGATGCCCAGGCGTTGCAGCACCGACTTGCGCATCTCGGCCACCTTCACTTCCAGCATCACCTGGTGCACGCCGCCCACCTGCATGAGGTTGGTCACCTTGTCCGGGGCGTACATCTTGGCCATGTCCAGGGCGGTGGCCATGCCCGCGCTGCTGCGCACGGTGCCGGCCAGGGTGATGGACTCGCCCACGGCCATGACCATGATGTCCTTTTCGTCGGGCAGCACGCGGTGCAGCATTTCCTTCAGTTGGGCGAGGTCCGGGGTGACCTGGATGTCGTAGACCTGGGTGATGGCCCCGGCGGCGTTCCACAGGGTGAGGGTGGTGCCGCCCGGCTTCTTGCCGGTGACGTAGACCTGCTGGGGCGACAGCACCACCACGCCCGCGATGGCTTCGTCGGCCACGGACACGCGGGCCGCGGGCTGCGCGGTGCGCACCACCATGGACTTGCCCACGGCCAGCGGCACGGCCTGGGGCGCGGCATCGGCCAGGGCCTGGGTGGCGGCGGCCAGAAGCAGCACGGCGGCCAGCAGGGCGCTGAAGACGAAGGTACGGCGGGCGGGGCGGCTCATTGCGGGAACCTCAGCGTTGAACGTTCGGTGCCGGAGATCATCTCCACCTTGGTCTCGCGTACCTTGGGAACCGGTTTGCCTTCGGGGGTGCTGGTCAGCAGGGCCAGGGTGCCGGGCACGTCGGTGCCGGGGGTCAGCACCTGGCCGTCGTCGGCGGGGTTGCGCAGGGCGAAGTGCAGTTCGCCGCGCGAGGCGGCCAGGGCCAGCGGTTCGGCCTGCTGGGGGGAAATTTCCAGGGTGTACACGTCCACCGACGAGGTGGAGGTGTCGTCGCCTTCCTGCTTCAGTTCGGTGCCGGTGGCCAGCACGCGCACGTTTTCCAGCACCAGCTTGGTGCGCGACCTGGACTTCTCGCGGCTTTCGTCGTCCAGGGTCGCCAGCACGTCCACGTGGTTGCCGGGGCGGATGAATCCGGCCAGGCCCAGCACCTTGTTGCCCTTCACGGCCACGGCGCGCATGCCGGGGGCGATCAGCGTGCTGACGCCGCCGTGGGCCTCGCCGTCCTGCAGCAGGCGGGCTTCGGTGATGGGTTCCCCGGCGGCCACGGCGGCGGAAAGCACCCGGCCCACGGGCATGGCGTCCTTGGAGAAGGCGCCGGAGGGGGCGCTGGCCTTCAGGAAGGGGGCCAGCCTGAGCTGCTCGGCCTTCAGCCTGGCGCCGCGCGGCACGTCGGCGGCGGCCACCACTAGCTGGACCTGTTCGGGGGCGGCGGCTTGGCGAGTGACGGCGGCGCGGTTCACCTGCATGAACCGGAACACCAGCATCCCGGCCACCAAGGCCAGCACCAGCGCCAGGGAAATCTGGATGACCGGGGAGGCGCGCATGACGGCACCCCCCTACAGGACGGCGGCCCAGGCGGGCAGCAACGAGGACATGGCCGTGGGGAAGGCGGCCTGGGCCATGGCGAGGCCGGTGCCCAGCGCGATGGCCACGCCGTAGCACAGCCGGGGCAGGCGGGCGTTGGCGGTGGCGGGCACGTAGTCGAAGCGGCCGGTGACGGCCAGCAGTTCCACCGATACCCGCAGCGAGCGCAGCACCGCGCGCAGTTGCGGCAGGTGGAAGGCCAGCACGCCCAGGGCGTACACGCCGCCCGCCAGGCTGGTCCAGATGAAGGCCCGGAACACCGTCTCCGCGCCCAGGAAGGCCCCGGCGGCGGCCAGCAGCTTCACGTCACCCGCGCCCATGACCCGCAGCAGGAAGGGGACCAGCATCAGGCC
>JALHHV010000362.1:0-2300 GCA_022837365.1 Desulfovibrio sp.
CATGGCAGGCGAAGTTTGACGAAGCCAACGGGCGAAAGAACTATTTAGAAACAGCCCCTAGGCCCGCCCCTCCGCAGCCATCTCAGCCACCAGCTGTTGCAGCGACCTTGCGAGCGACGCAAGCTCCTCCACGGCCGAGGCCGAATGTTCCATCCCCCTGGCGGTTTCGTTGGCGATGGCGTTGATGTCCGCCAGGGAACCGCTGATCTCGCGGCTTGCGGTGGATTGCTGCTCCGCGGCGGCGGCAATGGACCGGATCTGGTCGCTGGTGTGCGCCACCATGTCCACGATCCGCTCCAGCGACCGCACCGATTCCTCGGCCATGTTCGTGGCGTTCTCTATGCTGCCCACGGTCTGCGAAACGCTTTCGGCATTGGTCCGCGTGGCCTTCTGTATGCCCAGCACGGCCTCGGCCACTTCCTTCGTGGCGGACATGGTCTTTTCCGCCAGCTTGCGCACCTCGTCGGCGACCACGGCGAAGCCGCGCCCCGCGTCGCCCGCGCGGGCGGCCTCGATGGCCGCGTTCAGCGCCAGCAGATTCGTCTGGTCCGCGATATCGTTGATGACCCCCAGCACCTGCCCGATGTTGGCGGCGTTGGAGCCGAGGATTTCCATATCGTCCTTGAGCTGCAACGCCTGCGTGCGCACTTCGCCCACCATGCCCACCATGCGGCGGACCACGGCGGCGCCGTCGCTGGCCAGTTGCCGGGCGTCGTGCGATATTTCCGAAGCCCGTCCGGCGCTGCGGGCCACATCCATGACGGAGTCGTTGGTCTGTTCCATGGCCAGCGCCGTTCCGGTAACGCGGTCCTTCTGCGCCTGGGCGCCCTTGCTGGACTGCACCACCTGGGCCGCGATGCCCTCCGAGGTGCCGGTGAGCTTGCGCACCATGTCTTCCATGCGCACCGACGCCTGCAACATGCCGTTCCGGCGTGCGCGCTCCGCCTCGGCCCGCGCTTCGTCCGCTTCGGCCTGCGCCCTGCGCGCGTGTTCCGTCTCCTGGGCCGCAAGCTGCGTCTGCGTCTGCGCTTCCGCGATCTTGAGCTTCAGGTTTCCGACCATGTTCCCCATGGCGCTGCACAGCGTGCCTATCTCATCCGTCTGCCGCACATCCAGGGGGTGGTCCAGATTGCCCTTGCCCACGGCTTCGGCAAAGGCCACGGCCCGGCGCAAGGGCGTGTTGATGGAGACGAAGACCAGCAGCCCCACGGCCAGCGTGGCGGCCAGGGCCATGCCGGCCACCCCGGCGTAGACGAACATGTCCGTCCGCGCGTCCCGGCCGAGACGGTTCGTGAGCTGCATGAGGGAATCGGCCAGCCCCACCTCTACCTGACGCAAAAGATCTATGCGCGCCGTGGACGCCTTGAACCACTCGGCGGCATCGCCGCCGGACGGCTCGCCCGGGGTCCTGTGCATGACCAGTTCCCGCATCCGGGCCACCTCGGCCACGGCGGGGCCGGTCAGCCTGGTTTCGAGCAGGGCGGCGTCTTCCGGACCGGCAAGCGCCCTGAACGAGGCAAGCCGCTCGTTCTGCGCGGCAAGCACCGCCAGCCACGCGCGGTACAGATCGCCCGAAAGCGTTCCCTGCGCGAACACGCCGTTGAGCGTGGCCCGTTCGCGCCCCGCGTACTCCTTGGCCCACAACAGCGCATCGTAGGCCACGATGCGTCCGAGAACGCGCGGTTCGGTGCTGGCGCGCGAAATGACGGCGTTCACCTCCAGCAGCACGCCTATGGTCGCGGAGTACGACGCGATGATCCCGGCCGGCTTCTGGGACAGCGAGTCCACTTCGCGGCGCATCCCGCCGATGCCGCCGAGTTCGCCCTCCACCTTGCCGAGGGCGGTTCTTACCTCCGGAAGAAAGTTCCCCGCCGGAAACGCGCCAAGCCGGGCGCGCAGCTTGTCCAGCGGATCGTCCGAACCGCGCCGCTGGGCGGCCAGTTCCGGGCCGAACCGTTCGCCCCGGCTGGCGACGAACCCCGACGACAGGCCACGCTCCTTCTGAAGTTCATGGACGGCGTCGCCGATGGCCACGGAAAGGGCGGCAAGACTCGCCACATTCTGCATTTCGACCACGATGGCGCGCTTGCCCATGACGTGCGCGCCGGAAAACGCCAGTAACGCCACAAGCGGAAGCAGCATGATGACGAATATCTTCATCCGCATCGGCAATGACGCAAAAAATGAACGCATGACAATCCTTTGGTATGGCACAGACGTTCAGAAAACGGGTAGGCGCGCCGTCCATGGACGGCGCGGTGACTTGCCGTTCCCCCCGGAACGGAAAGCAGATGGGAAAT
>JALHHV010000362.1:2353-2832 GCA_022837365.1 Desulfovibrio sp.
CTTCTGATGTTGTACACCCCCCGCCCCTCGGCCACGTGCCTGTCCGGCCGGTCGGCGGACCAGATGGCCACCTGCGCGTTGCCCACCCGGTTCCCCAGCAGCTTCACCGTGGCCTCGGCGTACAGATCGCTGGCCGAGGCGGGCCGCAGGTAGTCGATGACCAGGTCGATGGTGGCGATGCGGTCCTCGATGCGGCATTTGGTCCACACCGCGAACCCCGCGCACACGTCGGCCAGCGACGAGATGACCCCGCCGTGCAGGGCGGGCCGCCGCGTATCGCCCACCAGTTCCTGGCGATAGGGAATGTACAGCTTCACCCGGCCCGCTTCCATCTCCGCGACCTTGATGCCCAACAGCTTCTGGAACGGCAGCCCGTTCTCCACCAGGTCGGCCAGCGCCTTGAAATCCATGCACCCTCTCCTGTATCCTTGCCCGGCGCGGCGGCCGGTCCATGAAAACGTACCGTTGGGGGGGGACGT
>JALHHV010000363.1 GCA_022837365.1 Desulfovibrio sp.
ACGTGCATGATTTCGGCCAGCGAGGTGTTGTCGCGCACCTCCATCAGCACCACCTCGCCCTTGTACAGGGGCTGGCGCGGCTCCTGCGAGCCGCCGCGCACGGGGTAGGCCACCGACCACACCGAAAAGCGCTGCCCTTCGCGGGCGTTCATGTTGCCGCCAAGGCTCACCACCACCCGCGACAGGGGCAGGGTTTCCAGTACCCGGCCGCCTTCGGCCAGGATGCGCGAAAATCCCATCACCGGCACGCCGGGGGCCGCGTCGCCCTTGCCGTCGCCGTCGCCCGGCGACAGGGCCGCCGCCTCCACGGCCACGGCGGCGGCCAGGCGGGCCTTGCGCAGCAGCACCCGGGCCTGTTCCCCGTGGTCGCGGGCGAAGGCGGCGCCCTCCATGTCCTGCGGGTAGACGGCGAACCCGGCGGAAACGGCCACCCCCACCGGCTCGTCGGTGAGCCCGCAGGTGATGGTCACCCCGCGCAGGCGGCGCACCATGTCCACGGCCAGCTTGCGGCAGCCGCCGGAGGTGCCCGCAGGCACGAACAGGGCGAATTCGAAGTCTCCGGTGCGGGCGGGCAGGGCCTGTTCCGGCGCGGCGTTGCGCAGTTCTTCGGCCAGCGCGGCGATGAGCCGGTCGGCGAAGACGTAGCCGTGGTCGCGCGCCACCTCGCGCAGGCTGCCCAGGCGCACGGCGATGACGCCCATGCTGGCCCGGTGCCCGGCGGCCAGGTCGCACTTGCCCTCCGACGCGGTGGAGAAGCAGTCGCGGATGCAGTCCACCTCGCGCGCGATGGCGTCCAGCAGATGTTGGCGGGTCGCCAGCCCCGTCACCGGGTCGGTCAGGCTGGCCTTGTACAGTTGCAGGTTTTCCAGGCACAGCGCGGCCACGCCCGGCAGCACCGGCGACAGCGCGCGCACCGTGCGCGCGGCCACCCCGCGCGCCACGAACACGCCAAGCTGCTCGCCCTGGTGCAGCAGGGGCACCAGCAGCTTGCGCTCCTGCGGCAGCCACAGCGGTTCCGGGCCGCTGGCGGCGCGGGGAAAATACAGGCTGTACGCCTTGAAGGACAGCACGCGGGCCATGGCGTCGCGCAGGCGGTGTTCGAAAGCGATCAGGTCGCGCCGATTGAGCTGGACGAGATGTTCGGGGCGTGCGGGACGGCACGCGGCGGAAGTCCCGGCGGCGGGTTGGGCGGCGGACTGGGCGGAACTGCCCGATCTGCCCGATCTGGCGGACACGGCGGCGCGGGTGGTGGCAGGCTGCTTCATGGGCATGGCTTATACCGTCTTTCCGCACTGTTGGAAAGGCATGCGGACGTGCCTGCGGCATGGAGCGCCATGGCCGGGGCGGGGTGGCGTTCCGCCCGGCGTGCGGGTGGCGGTTGAACCGTGCGGTGGCTTGGGCTATGGTCCCGAATGTCCGGTCAGGCCGGATTGGCGTGGACCGGGCAGCGCGGACCGGGCAGCACGGATCGGGCGCACTCCCATGACGGAACCCCATATTCCCGCAGAAGCCCGCGCCGTGTTCGACGCCCTGCACGGGCGGCGCAGCATCCGCCGTTTCACCGATGCGCCGGTCACCCGCGACGAGATCGTGGCCATGCTGGACGCCGCCCGCTGGGCGCCCAGCGGACTGAACAACCAGCCGTGGCGTTTCCTGGTGGTGCAACGCGGCGACCCCCGGCAGGATGCGTTGGCGGGCTGCACCAAGTATGCCCGCATCGTGCGCGATGCCGGGGTGCTGGTGGCCGTGTTCCTCGACCGCGAGGCGTGCTACCACCCCATGAAGGACCACCAGGGCGCGGGCGCGTGCATCCAGAACCTGCTGCTGGCCGCCCACGCGCTGGGCCTGGGAGCGGTGTGGCTGGGCGAGATCGTCAACCAGGCGGAACAGGTGGAACAGGCCCTGGGCCTGCCCGCCGGACGGTACGAATTCATGGCCCTCATCGCGGCCGGGCGCCCCGCCCAGCGCGGCTCGTCCAGCCGCGTCCCCCTTGAAGAACTGCTGCTGGAGGCCCTGTGAAGCCGCGCATTTCCACCTTTCCCATGGGGCCGCTGGAGACCAACGGCTATCTCGTGCACCTGGACGGGGCGGCCGTGGCCGTGGACCCCGGCGGCACGCCGCGTCCCATGTTGCAGTACGCCGAAAAGAACAAGCTCACGCTCACGCACATCCTGATCACTCACCTGCACTTCGACCACATCTACGGCGCCGCCGCCCTGGCGGAGGCCTCCGGCGCGCCGGTGCTGGCGGGCGCGGCCGACGCCTTCCTGATGGAGACGGAACTGGGGCGCGGCGGGGCCTTCGGCTTTCCGCGCGTGGCCCCCTTCAGCTACCGGCCGGTGGAAGAGGGCGACCTGGACCTGGGCGCCCTTGCCTGCCGGGTGCTGGCCACGCCGGGGCACACGCCGGGCAGCCTGTCGTTCCATTTTCCGCAGGCGGGCGCGGTGATCGTGGGCGACCTGCTGTTCCACCGGTCCATCGGCCGCACGGACTTTCCCGGCGGCGACCTGGACGCCCTGCGCCGCTCGGTGGTGGAGAAGATCTTCACCCTGCCCGACGACACGGTGGTCTACCCGGGCCATGGGCCGGAGACCACCGTGGGCGCGGAGAAATTGAACAACCCGTACTTTACGGAGTTTTCCCTGTAGGGACTGTTTCCAGATGGCCCTTCATGGCAGGCTTGTTTTCCTTGCCAGCGAACGAAAGTCCTGATTTGGAAACAGCCCCTAGTGTTTACGCGCAAGCTGTTATATCGGAGCGTATGGATATGCCGGAACCGTTGATGGTGGACCTGCGCGCCACCTGCTGAGGGGTGGGCCTGGAGGTAGGTTGGTACCTCCGTTTCAAGCCGGATGCGGTTCTGGTGTTTCTGGTCGGCCACGGGTCCGTGGATGCGGCGCTGGGTGCGCTGCACACGGTTTCCGGCTGGCGGGCCGAGGTCGTCCGGCACGACGGCCATGCGGAAGTCCGCTTCCGGCGGGGCGCGCCGGAGCCGGAGCCCGCGCGGGATGCCGGGGCGGCCGCGTCGAATGGGCCAGACGATGCCGGTGGGGGACGCCACACCGGGGGGCACGGCAAGGAGTAGCCATGAACGCAAGCACCATTCCGGCCCGGGCGATTTCGTGCAGCCCGCGGGCGAACGGCAACAGCGACAAGCTGGCCGCGCTGTTCGCGCGCGGCTTCGCCGAGGCGGGCGGCAACATCGAGGTCACGCTGATGCGCCAGTACGAGGTGCGCCCCTGCGTGTCCTGCTACCGCTGCCAGCACGACCCCAACGGCTGGTGCTTTCTGGAGGGCACCGACCGCAGCGCGCCGCTGTTCTCCATGCTGTTCGAGGCGCCTGCGCTGTTTTTTGCCGCGCCGGTGTTCTTCTATCACCTGCCCGCCATGTTCAAGGCGTTCATCGACCGGGGCCAGTCGTACTGGCTGCGGCGCGAGGATGGCGACGAAAGGTTGCTGTCCCTGCCGCGCCGCACGGCCTGGGTGTCCCTGGTGGCCGGACGCAAGAAGGGTGAGCGCATCTTTGACGGCAGCCTGCTGACGCTGCGCTACTTCCTGGCGGCGTTCAACATCACCCTGGCCGAACCGCTGCTGCTGGCGGGCTACGACGGGCCCGACGACATCGCCAACGACCCGGCGACCTGCGCGCGGGTGCTGGAATACGGCGGCAACGCCGCGCGGGCCATGTTCGACGGCCAGGCCATGGCCGTGAACCAGTAGCGGGTGCGCCCGCTT
>JALHHV010000364.1:0-2280 GCA_022837365.1 Desulfovibrio sp.
CCGGCGGCCAGAAAAGCGTTGAAAAAAACGGCCATGGCAGGTAGGTAAGTCACGTTTTGCGACCATAACGCCCTCCACGCGGGGGCGTAACCTTCAAGGAGGCATCATGCTCTGGACCAACGTGGCGTACGCCATGGGCGCGGGTCAGCCGGCCGGCGGCGGGGCCAACCCCATCGCGTCTTTCGTGCCGCTGATTCTCATGTTCGCCATCTTCTACTTTCTCCTCATCCGTCCCCAGCAGAAGAAGGCCAAGGAACACAAGGCCATGCTGGAGTCCATCAAGAAGGGCGACAACGTGGTGACCGCCGGCGGCATCTACGCCCGCGTGTTCGACGTGCAGGACGACGTGCTGGTGCTCGACCTTGGCGAAACCAAGGTCCGCGTGGGCCGTTCCTTCGTCAGCGCGGTCCTCGACCCCAAGGCGAAGAAGGACGACAGGAAGCCTGCCGACAAGAAGGCCGGCAAGGACGCGGACAGGAAGGAAGACGGGAAGGACGGGCAGAAGTAGTCCCGTTTCCCGCGGCATGGGGCAAGCACGCGCACCGTGGTCACGGCTGGCGCCTGCTTGCCTTTTTGCCGTGAATGCGGCCGCGCGCCGCGCCCGCGTGACATACCGCAACTCCAGGAGTCGCAATGAAACAGGGTTTCCACTGGAGACTCGCCGTGGTGCTGGCCGTGCTGCTGTTCGGCGTGGCCTACGTGCTCCCGAGCCTGCCGGGCATCAAGTCGTCGCCGTTGGGCAGGTTGCTGCCCGACAGCACCATCAGCCTCGGGCTCGACCTCATGGGCGGCATCCACCTGACGCTGGGCGTCGACGTGGACAAGGCCGTGGAAAATTCGCTGGCCCAGATGGGCCAGGACATCCGCACCACGGCGCGCGAGAAGGACGCCTTTGTCCTGCGCCCGCGCGTGCTGCCCGGCGACCGCATAGAGTTCGTGCTGGCCAGGGCCGAGCAGCGCGAAGTGCTGGGCGAACTGCTGGCCAGGCAGTTTCCGCAGCTGAGCGTTGCCGCGCCGCAGACCACCGATGACGGGCAGTTGCGCTACGTGGCCACCATGAAGCCGGAATATCGCAAGAACATCAGCGAGATGGCGCTGGAGCAGGCGGTCAAGACCATCCGCAACCGCATCGACCAGTTCGGCGTGGCCGAACCGGACATTCGCAAGCAGCAGGACAACCGTATCCAGATCCAGCTGCCCGGCCTGCACGACACCCAGCGCGCCATCCAGATCATCGGCCAGACGGCCCACCTGGAATTCCACATCGTGCGCGACGACGTGGACGCGGAAAAGGCCGCGCGCGGCATCCTGCCGCCCGGCACCGAAGTGCGTCCCATGATCCGGCGCGGGGCCGACGGCAGCCAGGCCGAAACGCCCGTGGTGGTGGACAAGGAAGCCGTGCTGACCGGCGAATACGTGGCCGACGCGCGCCCCGGCTTCGACAATTTCAACCAGGCCTACGTGATGCTGACCTTCAACAGCCGCGGCGCGGCCATGTTCGAACGCATCACCCAGGAAAACGTGCACAAGCGCCTGGCCATCGTGCTGGACGGCAAGGTCTATTCCGCGCCGGTCATCCAGGAAAAGATCGGCGGCGGCCGGGCCAGCATCACCGGCAAGTTCTCCACGGCGGAGGCGCAGGACCTGGCCATCGTGCTGCGCGCGGGCTCGCTGCCCGCGCCGGTGAGCGTGCTCGAGGAACGCACCGTCGGCCCGTCGCTGGGCCAGGAATCCATCGACAAGGGCATCCTGGCCGCCGTGGTCGGCGGCGCGGCGGTGATGATCTTCATGGTGGCGTACTACGGCGTGTCCGGCCTCATCGCCGACGCCATGCTGTGCTTCACCGTGCTGCTCATCCTGGCGGGCATGGCCGCCTTCGGGGCCACCCTGACCCTGCCCGGCCTTGCGGGCATCGTGCTGACCCTGGGCATGGCCGTGGACGCCAACGTGCTGATCTTCGAGCGCATCCGCGAGGAACTGCGCAGGGGGCACACGGTGCTTTCCGCCATCCACGAGGGCTTCGACCGCGCCACGCTGGCCATCACCGACTCGAACCTGACCACCATCATCGCGGCGGCCATCCTGTACCAGTTCGGCACCGGCCCGGTGCGCGGCTTTGCCGTCACGCTGACGCTGGGCATCATCGCGTCCATGTTCACCGCCATCTTCGTCTCGCGCGTGGTCTTCCACGCCTGGAAGGGCGGTTCGGGCGACAAACGCCTCAGCATATAGCGGAGGAGAGCCACAATGGGTTTCTCGTTCATCCGGCATGATACCAAT
>JALHHV010000364.1:2310-2929 GCA_022837365.1 Desulfovibrio sp.
GTTCGACCGGCCCGTGCGCGACGACGACCTGAAGAAGAGCCTGGAAGGCGCCAGCCTGCCCGGCCTTGCCGTGCAGCGCTTCGGCGAGGGCGAGACCGACTACCTCATCCGCATGTCGCATAGCGACGAGTCGGCCGAGGCCATCCGCACGGCCGTCACCGGTGCGCTGACCGCCAACATCAAGGACGCCACGTTCGAGGTCCAGCGCCTGGAAATGGTCGGCCCCAAGGTGGGCGCGGACCTGAAGAGCAAGGCGGTGGAGGCGCTGTACTACGCGGTGCTGCTCATCGCCATCTACATCTCCGGCCGGTTCGAGCGGCGCTGGATGGCCTCAGCCGTCATGGCGGGCACGCTGGCGGGCGGCATGTACCTGCTGGGCCTCATCGGCGTGCCCCGGCTGTGGCTGGTGCCGTTCTCGCTGGTGCTCACCATGGTGCTGTGCTGGAAGCTGCGCCTCAACTTCGCGCTGGGGGCCATCGTGGCGCTGGCGCACGACGTGCTCATCACCCTGGGCGTGCTCTCGCTGCTGGACAAGGAAGTGGACCTGAACATCGTGGCGGCCATCCTGACCCTGGTGGGCTACTCGCTGAACGACACCATCATCGTCTACGACCGCATC
>JALHHV010000365.1 GCA_022837365.1 Desulfovibrio sp.
CACTTGGGCCACGGCAATCCGCCGTCATCCATCGCTCCCGCGCACACGGGCATGCGAGGGGGACGGCACGCGCCGCCGGCGGCCCGCATTCCCGTACCCGCAAGCCCGGTCCGCCGGGTTCCACACAGGACCGATCCACCGCCCGTGCTGAAGAAAGCCCTGCGCCAACACCTCCAGCAGACCTGCCAGGAGCAGGATCTGCGCCAGTGGTACGACCCGCTGGCCATCACCCTGAGCAAGGACGACAAGCGGCTGGCCGTCCAGTTTCCGCACCCGTTCTTCGCCCAGTGGTTTTCGGCCACGGCGCAGGTGACCTTCGAATCACGGCTGCGCGAGTTCCTGGGCGACGGCTACGTGCTGCACTACACCTCGGGCAACGGCGGTTCGGCCCAGGCGGCCCCGGCCGTCCGGGCGGCGCGCCAGCTGGACTATCCCTTCGGCCCCCGGTTCACCTTCGACAGCTTCCTGAACAACCGCAAGAACCAGTTTCCCGTGGCCTCGGCCAAGGAAGTGGCCCGCGACGGCCGCGATTCCAGCGACCGGGTGTACAACCCCTTCGTGGTCTGCGGCGGCAGCGGCAACGGCAAGACGCACCTTCTTCGCGCCATCGCCAACGAACTGAGCCGGTCGCGCGACGAAAACGCCATCTTCTGCGGCGCGGTGGACGAACTGGGCACCCGCTTTCCCGGCCTTTCCGCGTCCGGCCCGGCCGCGGCGCAGGAACGCCAGCAGGCCCGCAGCCGCCTGTGCGCCCACGAAGTGCTGGTGGTGGACGACCTGCAACGGCTGCGCGACCTGCCCTTTCTGCAGGACGAGCTGACCTTCGCCTTCGACCACTTTCACGACAAGGGCAAGCAGATGGTCTTCGCCTGTTCCGGCAAGCTGACCGACCTGGACTTTCTGGCGCCCAAGCTGCGCTCCCGGCTGGAATGGGGGCTGATCGTGGAACTGCGCGAACCGGACCTGGACGTGCGGCTGAAGTTCATCCAGCAGCAAAGCCGCTCGCGCAACATCCAGCTTTCCAAGGAACACTCCCTGACCTTGGCCCAGCGGTTCCGCGAGTTCCGCCACCTCCAGGGCATCCTGATCAAGGTCGGCGCCTACCGCCAGCTGATCAACCGCGACATCCAGGACCGCGAACTGGAGCAGATCCTGCGGCACACCGACGGCGGCAAGGGCACCAGCCTCACGCCCCAGGCGGTCATCGCCGCCACGGCGGAGCAGTTCGGCATCCCCGCCCGCGACATCGTGGGCGACAAGCGCCAGAAGAACATCGTGCAGGCGCGCCAGGTGGCCATGTTCCTGTGCCGCGAACTGCTGGGCAGTTCCTTTCCGGCGCTGGGCCGGGTGTTCGGCGGCAAGGACCATTCCACCGCCATGTACGCCGTGCGAAAAATCAAACAATTGCAGCAGAGTGACAAAGATATGCAACTTCTGGTGACCGACCTCAAACGAAAGTGCCTAACTCGGGCCGAATGAGCCCTCGCCCCCTTTCGGCTGTTCCTTCGGTTCCCACGCGGTGCATTGTGATGTTCCCGGAAATTTCAATTCATTTCCGCATGTTGAACAGGTTGCGCACTTGGACACAGGCCCTGCTACTACAACAGGAGATCCAGATATGTTTCTGAGAATCCAGAAGGAAGATGTCATCGAAGGCCTGCAGAAGGCCGCCAGCATCATCCCCGCCAAGACGGGCGCGGCCTACCTGCGCTCCATCTGGCTGAAGGCCGAGAACGGTTCGCTCAGCGTGCTGGCCACCGACTCGAACATCGAGTTCCGGGGAGCCTACGCCGCCGACATCGAACAGCCCGGCCTGGCGGGCGTGCAGGGCCGCGCCTTCGTGGACCTGCTCCGCAAGCTGCCCGGCGGCCAGATCACCCTCAAGCTGGACGGCGAGAGCGGCAACCTGCTCATCGAGCAGGGCCGCCGCAAGTACAAGCTGCCTGTCAACGACCCGGTGTGGTTCCAGAACTTCTCGGAATTCCCGGCCGACGGCTCGGTGATGTGGTCCGGCGACTACCTGCAGGAGCTCATCGAGCGCATCGCCTTCTGCATCAGCGACGAGGACGCGGTGGAGGCCATCGCCTGCCTGTCCCTGAAGCCCGGCGCGCAGAACGCCATCGAGGCCTGCGGCCTGAACGGCCACCAGTTCGCCATGCTGCGCTTCACCCATGACGAACTCATGGCCCTGCTGCCGCCCGAAGGCATCCTGATCCAGAAGAAGTACCTGGGCGAACTCAAGAAGTGGCTGGGCACCGACGAGGTGGAACTGAACAT
>JALHHV010000366.1 GCA_022837365.1 Desulfovibrio sp.
GCGGGCTTTGCCACGACAGGGCCAGCAGTCCCGGCAGGGCGGCGGCTTCCTGTCCGGGCGCGTTGCCCGCGGCTTCCGCCAGCGTGTCCTCCGGCCGCATGTCTGGCCGCATGTCTGGCCGCATGTCTGGCCGCACGTCGCGCAGCAGCAGGCGGATGCGCCCGTCGGTGGTGGGGGTGCACTCGGCCACCGTGCCGCTGAAGCGCACCGGGCGGCCGGTGTCGGCCCAGGCGGGCGTTTGCGGCGGCGGGCCGGGCTGGCGCAGCCACGCCGCGCCCAGCCCCGCGCCGAAGCACAGCGCGTACACGGCTACGCGGGGCAGGCCCCGCGCCCGCGCGCCCATGCCCAGCCACAGCAATACCGCCGCCGTCACGGCCCACACGGGCTCACCTGACGGGGGAAGCGCGGCCAGCCCGGCCAGCGCCGCCAGCAGGCAGGACTGCCGGAACAGCAGCGGGGGCAGCGGCGGAGTGGGCAGGGATTGCGGGGACGGCTGGTGCATGCGGGCCGCCGGTGCCTGCGGCGCGGGGGTTGGGGTGCAAAAAAGGCGGGCCGCGCCGTGTGGCGGGCCCGCCCGGAAGGCGTCCGGCTATTCGGGCATGCGCGTGATGCGCGCGCCCACGGCGTTCAGTTTTTCCTCGATGCGTTCGTAGCCCCGGTCCAGGTGGTAGATGCGCTGGACGTGGGTTTCGCCCTGCGCGGCAAGGCCCGCCAGCACCAGCGATGCGCTGGCCCGCAGGTCCGACGCCATGACCGGCGCGCCGGTGAGCTTTTGCACGCCGCGCACCACGGCGGTGTGGCCGGACAGCTTGATGTCCGCGCCCATGCGCACCAGTTCCAGCACGTGCATGAAGCGGTTCTCGAAGATGGTCTCCTCCACCACGCCCGCGCCGCTGGCGATGGTCATCAGGGCCATGACCTGGGCCTGCATGTCGGTGGGAAAGCCGGGGTAGGGCCGGGTGGTCACGTCGCGGGAACGCAGGTGGCCGTTGTGGGTCACGCGCACGTCGCGCGCGCCCTGCCGCTCGATGACCAGCCCCATGTCGCGCAGCTTGGCGATGACCGCCTCCAGTTCCTCGAAGGGGCAGTCGGTCAGCAGCAGGTCGCCGCCGGTGATGCCCGCCGCCACCATGAAGGTGCCCGCCTCGATGCGGTCGGGCATGATGCGGTATTCGCACCCGCCAAGGCGCGGCACGCCCTGCACCTTGATGATGCTGGAGCCGTGCCCCTCGATCTTTGCCCCGCAGGCGATGAGGAAGTTGGCGAGGTCCACCACCTCGGGTTCGCGCGCGGCGTTTTCCAGCACGGTCTCGCCCTCGGCCAGGGTGGCGGCCATGAGCAGGTTTTCCGTGCCGCCCACGGTGGGGAAGTCGAAGTGGATGTGCGCGCCGCGCAGCTTCGCGCAGCGGCCCTGGATGTACCCGGAATCCAGGTCGAAGGTGGCCCCCATCTTTTCCAGCGCGGTAAGGTGCAGGTCCACGGGCCGCGCGCCGATGGCGCAGCCGCCGGGCAGGGCCACGCGGGCCTCGCCAAGGCGCGCCAGCAGCGGGCCCAGGCACAGCACCGAGGCGCGCATGGTCTTCACCAGGTCGTAGGGGGCCTCCGGCTTCAGGTCGCACGGGGTCACGGTGACGGTGTGGCCGTCGAATTCCGCCGGGCAGCCCAGGATGGCCAGCAGCTTGTTGGTGGTGAAGATGTCGCGCAGGCGCGGCACGTTGGTGTAGGTGACGGGTTCCTCGGCCAGGATCGAGGCCATCAGGATGGGCAGGGCGGCGTTCTTGGAGCCGCTGACGGCGATGGCGCCGCGCAGGGGCACGCCGCCGTTGATGACGAGCTTGTCCATGTGGTCGTGGGTGTCCTTTACGGGTAGTCGCGGCGGATGTGTTCCGCGCGGGTGATTGCGATGGTGGCGCGCCTGCCGGGTCCGGGAAAGATCGGGGGCAGGCAGGGGAATGACGGCTGCCGCGCGCGGCCGGAAAACACCGGCTCCTGCGGCGGAATGGGCCGATTGCCTCTTGACCGGTCCCGGCGTCGGGTGTATATGCGCTCTCTCTTACGGCGGATGTAGCTCAGTTGGCAGAGCACCTGGTTGTGGCCCAGGTGGCCGTGGGTTCAAGTCCCATCATTCGCCCCATCGGTTCCGTGCCCCGCGCAAGCGGGGCTTTTCTTTTTCCGGACCCCGGCGGGGCGCGAATTCCCTTCTGCTCATGTCGGGCGGACCATACCCTTCCCGGCCCCGGAACGGAACCCCGTCAGGGGCGGCAACCGT
>JALHHV010000010.1 GCA_022837365.1 Desulfovibrio sp.
CAGCCTTTGGGGCAGGGCCTTGGGCGTCGACCCGACCGGACTTGTGCACCGCTGCGATAAGGACAGGAATGGGAACAGGCAGGAAAATGGCATCATGATTCGGCGGGGATCACCCGGCGAAGCTGCCCAACGAGCCAAGTGCGAACAGCAGGCTTCGTACCTGGCCAAAGCCTACAGCAAGGACATCCGCCCGAAAGGGGCATGGACATGCGGGGGCACCAGAACCCATAAGAGTAGGGCAAAATAACGTCCAGAAACTGACTGTCGTAGCGACATCCTCGATGCCATCATCGCCCGTATCGAGTACATGACGAATCGATTCAGCAGAGTGCTCTTCATCCGCTTTGACTTACGATATCCGAGAAACTTCTATTCATCCCGTGGAAACGACGACATTCAGCGCTTTTTCAACAGCTGAAAAACACCAGCATTACCACGTAATGCTGCTGCTAAATGGCAATCTCACATGCCACAGTTGAAACCACATGAAGAAGGCTGAACAACTCTGGCAAAGTGCCCTTGGGATCGACTATCCTGGCCTCCTTCAAAGATGTGACCGAAGCAGAGACGGCAACAGACACCCTGACTTCATCCACCTGGATCGTCATGATGCCTGCTATGAACGGGATATTGATCGTTGTGTGGAGTGGGCCAGCTACCTGGCCAAGACGAGGACCAAGGGCTACGCCCCCTTGAATGCGAGGGAGTGGGGAGCGAGTACGCTTCGATAAATTCACACTAAACAAAGCGCCCCGCATGCACACGGGCACCGAGTGCAACCCACAGACCCGCTTCATTTGCGCGAAGAACGTCACCGCGTGCAAGCCGTCGTATGAGAAGATCGAAGGGGTGTTTTGCAACGTCGAGAATCCCGTTGAAATCATAGCCAAGAAGATCGCCTATCGCGGGGATGCATTCCGCCCCCGCGATATTTTTGACCTCGCCCTGGTGTATTCGGAATGCCGCATGGACATGCTTGAGCAGGCACAGACCTTGGCCCCGTACCTCCCTGCCTTGTCCTCTCGACTGGATGGCTTGGCCGAAGACGTGATCGAGCGCGGGCTTGGAGACATTACTGTGTTGGCTGGTGGAGAGAAAATTCGTGGGAAGGAATTGCAGCTGTGCCATGAATTTTCGAAAAGCATCCGCCTTGAGATTGAACGCGGCCACGGTCTTGGGAAGAGTTTGTAGTTTTCCGCAGCCATCACCTTTTTGTTTACAGTCGGAGATTACGTGAAGCAGGGTTTTCGTTTCCGTCCGATCGTTCCTTGATCTGTAAGATTAAAATGAATTCGCAAACCGGAATGAGGAGCTCTGGAAATGGGCGCAAATGGCTCTGGTCAAATAGATTGGAGAAGGCTCATCGGTGGATGATTTGCTTTTCAGACTGCTCCTTTGCAGTCCATCCGCTTGACCGTGATCGAGCTAACGAATACCTGAAGCAAGCCAAGGCACACGGACTGACGGTTTCCGACGCGGTAGAGCACGCACGAGAATACCTAAAAAGTGCCCAGGGATGGCCGACCAATGAAGAAGAACAAATTCGACGTGTAAGAGAATTTTTCTCAAAAAAACTACCTGGATAGTCGCGGGAGTTGAGGAGCGCCAGGCGCACCTTTTCTTTTGCCGCCATAGCCATGTTTGTGGCCATGTCCTGGTTCTAGTGCCCGGTGGTTAAGGCACCCTTCACACGGTCGTGCCTCACGGAAGCTAAACGATTGTGGAAACAGAAACGCCCGGCGTTTGCCGGGCGCTGGGAGTGGGCAATTCATTTTTGCCCACACCTTCGCTTGGCGCGCGCCGCAGGCGCGAGACAACTTCACCCCCGACCAGCGCTCCTTTCGGGAACGCTGGGCCTCGCTCCCTCCTGTTTCTAAAACGCGCAACCGACCTCATGCGCGGAACTTCCTTCGGGCCCAACACCAAAGTGGTCGGCCTGTTTTCGTTCAGCGCGGCGTATGGGTGCCACGTTGGTCTGCGCAATCCTGCGGAGCAAGGATCGCGCATGTATCAGTGGTTGTGCTGGTGGTGGATGTCGGGGAAATGCGGATGGCTGTGGGTCAGCGGCGCATGCCGGTGCGCATGGCTATGCCGCTCCCTCGGATTGAGGCCGTCGACATGGTCATGCTGATGGTGCTGGTCGTGCTCATGGCCGTGGGAGTGCTCAACCAGGCCATGCTCATGTTCGTGCTGATGGTGCTCCGTCAGGTGCAGCCAGACGCCAATGCCCATCAGGCCAGCAGCAGCCCAGAAGGTCCAATTTGCCGCTTCGCCGAATCCGAAAAGCGCGATCGTGGCCCCTATAAACGGGGCAGTAGAAAAGTAGGCACCAGTGCGCGCTGAACCAAGGCCGCGCAGGGCCAGCACGAACAGCACCAAGCTCACTCCGTAGCCGAGCAATCCTAAAAGCATGGCGGACGCCCCGGCCAGGAGCGACGGCAGGGGTACGCCGAACAGCAGGGCCAGCGCGGTGTTCGTTGTCCCGGCAGCAAGTCCCTTGGCTCCGGCTATGAAAAGCGCATCTGACGCGGAGACCTTGCGCGTCAGGTTGTTGTCGATGGCCCAGCATAGGCAGGCCGCCGCAATGGCCAACGAGCCGAGCCAAGGCGTTGCGCCAATTTCCTCGGTTGGCCAGGAAAGAAGCACACCGCCCGCGACGATGACCACCATGCCGAGCACAACGCGCGCATCCGCGTTCTCCTTGAAGACGAGCCAAGCCAACGCTGCGGTCAGCACGGCCTCCAGGTTCAGGAGAAGGGAGGCTGCTGCCCCGGTGGTGTGCACCAAGCCGAACATCAGGGCGGCAGGTCCGAGAACTCCTCCGAAGCCAATGGCTCCAAGCAGCCAAGGCCACTCGGCCGCCTTCAGACCCGATTCCACCCAGCGGCCGTCGCGAATCAGCCGTACCCCCGTGAGCCCAAGTCCGCTTCCGAGGTAGAGCAACCCTGCCAGCAGGACAGGGGAGATGTCTCCGGCAAGCGCCTTGGCAAATGGCGTGCTTGCACCGAACAGAGAGGCGGCGAGCAGGGCGTAGAGGATTGGCATGGACATGGCGCGATCAGGAGCCTCCCTTGGTGGGTTTGGGCGTCACGCCAACGGGGCGCGCGGCAGTCAAACATTGCATCCGAATGATGGTCGGGTGTCAATCCTACCCGACATCGTAGGAGACAATCGGCACGGGTCTCAAAAAATAACGGCTATCCTTTCGCACGGTTTTATAAGTTAGGTCGGGTCCTGGCCGTATTGTCGTTGACATATGTTTAATCAGTATCTAGCGTGTGTCATATGAATAACACGTGGATTGTCTTTTCTCTGTCGCTGCCCGCACGCCTGCAATCCCTGCGGGTGAAGGCCCTGCGGCGTATGGCCGCCATCGGCGCGGTGCCTCTCAAGAATTCTCTGCATCTTCTGCCTGATCTGCCCGGCTGCCGTGAACATCTGGGTTGGCTGTCCCAGGAAATCGAGGCAGGCGGGGGGGAGGCCGTGCTCCTCACCTGTTCGGACCTGGGCGGCCTGAGTGATGACGCCGCCAAGCAGCTCTTTCGCCAAGTTCGCGATGCCGAGTACGCCGATGTCGAAGCCGAGGCCACCCGGTTTGCGTTGCAGCTCTCAGCCTCACCTGAAGATTTGGCTGTTCACCGCGACACGCGCACGTTCCTCCGCAAAGCCGAGCGCCGCTTGGCAGCCATCCAGGAACTCGACTTCTTCCCGTCCGGCCGGGGCGAAGTCCTGCGCGTCGCGCTGGATGCCCTTGCCAAAGTTCTGGACGGCGGAGAGGCAGACGCAGGCACGCCGCACTGCCGCATGCAGGACTTCGCGGGTCGCATCTGGGTTACGCGGGAGCACCCCTACATCGACCGGCTGTCCTCTTTCTGGCTGGTGCGCCGCCGCATCGACGAGCACGCCGCCATCCGCTTCATCCCCGCGAACGCGGAACTGCCGCAGGGACCGGAATTCGTTTCCTTCGACATGACGGGGGCGGATTTCACCCACCGGGGCGAGATGGTGACATTCGAGGCCATCGCCGCCGACTTCGGCATCCGCGACGTGGCCGTACGTCGCCTCATGGGCATCGTGAAGGCCATCGACCTGGCGGACGCCTTGCTTGAAGGTGGCGGCGAGGACGGCGGCCTGCCAGCCGAGGCCCGTGCCGTGAAGGACGTGTTGGATGGGCTGATCAAGATTTCCCGGGACGACGCAGAGTTGCTCGAACGGGCCATGTTGCTCTTCGACGCTCTGGAAGCGTCCTACACCCCAACCTACGGAGAATGAAAATGAAGGATATCAGCATTCACGTGGCTGGCCTCATGGCCGCAGCCGCTCGCACCGCCCCCAAGGCCGGAGGCAAGGACTTGCTGGAGATCGTCGTGGTGAGCGAGGAGGCCGACTTGCGGGCCATCGCGGCCAGAATGTCCGAATACGCGCCGGAGAGCACCAACGAGAGTTTTTGGAGGCGTGACGCGGAGAATATCGCCCAAGCCCACGCAGTCGTGCTTGTCGGTCTGTCCAAGGCCGTGGTTGCTGGCTACGACTGCGGAGCTTGCGGCTTCCCCACCTGCAAGGAGTTCCTGGGCGGGCGAACGGCCATGGACAAGCCCATGGGCTACAGCGGCCCGCACTGCGTCATGCGCATGATGGACATTGGCGTGGCGCTGTCCTCCGCCGCCAAGACCGCCAGCCTCTTGAACGTAGACTGTCGCGTGCAGCAGCGCGTGGGCGCAGCGGCGCGCGCCCTGGGCTTCATCAAGGCCGAGGTGGCCATGGGTATTCCGCTGGGCGTGTATGGCAAGAGCCCGTTCTTCGATCGCAAGGTTGCTCCGGTTCCTGGGCACTAAAAAGGTAGGAACATCATGCATCCCCTTGCGGCCCTGACCGGCCTGAATGCGGTGGGCTTCCTGGCCCGCTTTTCCTACGCGCTGGCCCGCAACCCCGTGCTGCCGCTTTTCGCGCTCTTCTTGGGCGCAGGACCGGAAGCCGTGGGCCTGGCTGTTGGCATCTCCACGGTCACCGGCATCTTCTTCAAGATGCCCGCCGGAGCGCTCTCCGACGTCATCGGTCGCAAGCGCACCATGCTGGCCGGGCTCTTCGTGTTCGGTTTCCTGCCCTTCGCCTACCTGTTCATCCAAAGCTATCAGGCTCTGGTCGTGGTCCGCTTCATCCATGGCTTGGCCACGGCCATCTATGGACCCGTGGCCATGGCCGTGGTTGCAGAGATGGCCGGAGAGCGCCGTGGTGAGATGCTCTCCTGGTTCTCCTCGGTGATGATCGTAGGCACTCTCCTGGGTGCGCCCATCGGGGGGTGGATGCTCCACCATGCGGCAGGTGCTCCGCCCCCTGGTTTGTGGGACTTCCGCAGTATCTTTCTGGTTAGCGGTGCGACGGGCATGGCGGCGCTTGTGCTCGGCCTGTGGCTTCTGCGCGGGCCGGAGGCTCATCGGGGCCAGGGCAAGACCCTGTCCGAGCGTTTACTGGCCTTCCGGCAAGGCATCCGCGAGGTGGCGGGCGACCGCCGGGTGGTCATCACCAGCGCCATGGAGGGAGTGCAGAACATGGGCATGGGCGCGCTGGAGGCTTTCCTGCCGGTGTACGCCGTCACCCGTGCGGGACTGAACGAACTGGAGGCGGGCATGCTCTGGGCCGTGCAGATTGTCGTCACCATGCTGTCCAAGCCTGTACTCGGTGGCCTTGGTGACAGGCAGGGGCGCAAGGCTCCCATCGCCTGGGGGTTGGCCTGCTGCGCCTTGGGGCTGGCTGCGGTGCCTTGGCTGGCGAGCTTCTGGACCCTCGCTGCGGCCGCCCTGATCTTCGGCTTGGGTGAGGCGTTGGTTACCTCGTCTTCCGCCGCCCTAGTGGCCGACATGTGCCGCAAGCGTCACTACGGCGCGGCCATGGGCACCTTCGGCACCATCTTCGACGTGGGACACGCCTCCGGCCCCATTATGGGTGGGCTCCTTGTCGCGGCACTGGATTTCCGGCTGGCCTTCGCCGTTTTGGCCGTGGTGTTGTTGGCCGCGATCCCCGTGTTCCTGGTCGGGGTGAATCTGGACGAACCGTCAGAACGCCCCACCGGGGCATAGGAGCATATCATGGCAAAGACTCTGACCCCCGAGGAACTCAAGCAAAAGCTGACCTCCGCTACGCCTCTCCTGCTTTTGGACGTGCGTCGCGCCGAGGACCGGGACAAAGGCGGTCCTGCCTTGACCGGAGCAACATGGCACGACCCCGCGCACATGGAGGTCTGGGCCAAGGACATCCCCGCCGGAAGCGAAGTGGCCCTTTTTTGTGTGCGTGGCGGCGGCGTCAGCCAGAGCGTGCAGGCGGCACTGGAGTCCCGTGGCGTCGAGGCTCGTTACATCGAAGGCGGCATCGCGGCGTGGAACGAGGCTGAAGCGCTTTCAGTTGATCCGGATGTGCAATTACTGGGAGCGCAGGGCGTGGGAGAGCGCGGCCAACACCACGCTGTGCAGGTGGCTTCCATTGCGCTGGTTGTCGCACGCGGTCAGAAGGAGCCTGTGGATCTGGAATTGGTCCGGCGCGGGGCGCTGCTGCATGATCTGGGCAAGGTCCGCGATACAGGCAACCTGCATGGCGTCACCGGGGCGGAGTTGGGCCGGGAATTGGGGCTGCCGGAGCCGGTGCTGGCCTGCATCGAGAGGCACGTGCGCCACGGCGTTCCCGAAGCCGAAGCCGCAGGCTATGGCCTGCCGGTTCGCGATTACGCCTTCGCTTGCCTGGAGGAACGCATCGTATCCTACGCCGACAAGCTGGCAGACATCCTGGAGGCTGGTCTGGCTGAAAGCCTGGCCGACGCCCGCGCGCGCCTGCCGGAAATCCTGACCGCCAATCCGGAACTCTCCAAGGATGCGGCAACACTTGGCCGCTACGTGACGAGTTGGAGGATGCTGGAAGACAAGGCGTGAGTGGGCAGCCATTGGAAATCCTGTGCCGTTGCCGGTGCCTGATCCACACGGGCGTGCTGTTGGCCATTGAGGACGGGGCCTGCGGCGTGGCCGAGGTGTGGGAATTCTGCTTGGCAAGCTGGCAGGCCATTCCTGTAGCCCGGACTCCGCTCACGCCAGTTGCCTGGGCGAACTTGCTGGACTGCTGGGGGCTTCAACGGTGGTGATGAGGTCGGCGAAGGGTGCCTTCAGGGAATGTCCCGTTCGGACCGCCAAGCCGTGACCGACATTCACGGAGGGTAGCCCCGCCTCCCTCAAACCAGAGAGGACTTCTGTATGAGCCTGTTCCGTTTCTTCCGCAAAGAGAACGCCTGCCACTTTCTGGTGAACCCGGACGGGAGGCTGGCGCAGAAGTACGCCCACTTCAAGGCCCTGCTGGAAAACAACAACGAGGCCCTGGATATCCTGGCCGGGCTCGAGCAACTCTATTATGGCGGCGGCACCTTCAGCATGGCTGCGGTGCGTGACGCCACCAAGCGGCTGTCCGAGGCCACGGGCGAACTGGTGGTCATGCTCAACGCCTTGGTGGGCAACCGCTACCCCGACTTGCGGGAGGCGCTGGCCCGCGTCGAGGCCGGGCTGACCCCGCACTTTGGCGGCACGGTCGTGACCGGCGGAGCGGATGCCGATCCGGTGCTCTCCCTCGCGGCTGTGGACCCGGCCAAGGCCTGGCTGGTGGGCGGCAAGGCCGCCAACATGGCGGTCATGCGCAACCAACTCGGCATGCCCACCCCGGACGGCTTCTCCATTACCTCGGCGGCCTTCGAAGCCTTCCTGAACGTCGGTGGCCTGCGCCAGGTTGTCGAGGCGCAACTGGACCGCGCCTCGCCTCTGGACCTGGAGGATCTGGAGGCCCGTTGCCGGGTGCTTCGCGCCCAGGTCATGGCCACGGATTTGCCGCAGGCCATTGCCACCGGCATCATGGCTGAAGTTGACAGGCTGGAGCGCGAGGCGGGCGGGCCGGTGCTCCTGGCCATGCGCAGCAGTGCTGTGGGTGAGGACTCTCAAGCCTCCTTCGCGGGACAATACACCACCATTCTCAACGTGGGGCGCAACGGCGTGCTGGACGCGTACAAGTCCGTGGTGGCCAGCAAGTACACACCCAGCGCCATCCTCTACCGATTGCGTTACGGCCTCGACGAGGCCGACACGCCCATGTGCGTCCTCGGACTGGTCATGGTCCCCAGCCGGGCCAGCGGCGTGCTCTACACGGCCGATCCCGGCGGGCAGCTTGATCCCGAGGGTTCACCGGCCCTGCGCGTCAACGCCGTGCTGGGCCTGGGCGAACAGCTGGTGAGCGGCAGGGCCACGCCAGACGTGTTCCTCCTGGCCCGATCTCCGTTGCGTATCCTTCAGCAGGATGTCAGCGCCAAGAGCGAGCGCCTAGTAGCCTTGGCCGATGGCGGCACCTCCCTGGAGGCCGTTTCCGGGGAGGAAGGCCAGCGGGCCAGCGTGTCCGAGGCCGTGGTGCTGGACCTGGCCGCCCGTGCTCTGGCTCTGGAGACGCACTTCCGCACCCCGCAGGACGTGGAGTGGGCCGTGGACCCGGCAGGCCGCCTGATCTTGCTCCAGACGCGCCCGCTGGAGGCTGCGGTGACCGCGTCGGACGCCCCCCCGCCCGTTCGCCAGGCGGACATCCCGAACCCCGTGCTGGTTTCGGGAGGGAAGACGGCGGCCCCTGGAGCATCTGCCGGTCCGGCCTTCGTACTTGGCACGGCCGGACGGGAGACCATGCCCGAAGGGGCCATACTGGTCGCCCGAACTGCGGCGCCCGAGCACGCGGCCCTGCTGGACCGGGCTGCGGGCCTGGTAACGGACATCGGCGGCGTGGCCAGCCACCTGGCCTCCGTGGCCCGCGAACTGGGCCTGCCAGCCCTTTTCGATGCAGGCGACGCCACTACGCGTATTCCCCACGGCCAGACCGTGACCCTCTGGGCCGACGCAGCCGCAGTGTACGAGGGAGAGGTGTCTGAACTGGCCCATGCACGCTCCGGACGCAGAAGCCATGTCTTCGATAGCCCCATGCACAAGCGCCTGCGCAACCTGCTGGACCTCATCGCGCCACTGAACCTTACCGACCCCGAGGCTCCGGAGTTCAGCCCGGCGGGGTGCCGCACCATCCACGACATCATCCGCTTCGCCCACGAGAAGTCCATGAAATCCATGTTCGCCCTGTGCGACGATGCCGGGGACGAGGCCAACGTGGTGCGACTCAAGGCGGGTATCCCGCTTGTCCTCTACTGCGTTGATCTGGGCGGCGGTCTGAAGGAGAACCTGACTACCTGCGACGAAGTGGCGGCTTCCCACGTGGAGTCCGTCCCCATGCGCGCCCTGTGGAAGGGCCTCACGCACCCCGGTGTGTCCTGGTCCGGCGGGGTGGCACTGAGCGCCCGGAACATGCTCGCACTCATGGCCTCCAGCACCACCGCAGCAGACGCGCCGGGTGGAGACAGCTACGCCGTCATCTCCCGCGACTACGTGAACCTGAGCGCCAAGTTCGGCTACCACTACGCCAACATCGACGCCCTCTGCGGGCAGGAGCCGGGGCAGAACTACGTGACCCTGCGATTTTCCGGCGGCCTGGGCAGCTTCTCCGGGCGCTCCATGCGCATCAACTTTCTGGCCTCGGTGCTGAGCCGCCTGGGCTACGTTGTCGGTATCACCGGCGATCTTCTGGACGCCAGCCTCAAGGGCGCGGACTGTGCCACCCTGGGGGAGGTGCTGGATCAGACAGGCCGCCTGCTTGGCTCCAGCCGTCTGCTGGACCTGGCCATAGCCAACCCCGGCCAGGTGGAGGGCATGGTGGAGATGTTCTTCCGGGGCGACTACGACTTTCTAGGCCAGTCCGATCGCAACAGGGTGCCGGGCTTCTACTCCCTTCAGGGCGACTGGACCCTGGACGGCGGAGAGGCCCCCGTGCTCAGGCAGGACGGCTCCAAGTGGGTGGACGGTCTTTCCTCCGGGGTGGCCAGCCTGGCCGGAAAGTTCATGGGCAAGCGCTACCAGGAGTTTCTGGATGGTCTTGAGGCCTACGCCTACTTCCCCTTGGCCGTTGCCCGCGACCACCAGGCGGGTGACGCGGACATCGCCGTGGAGGTTCAGGCCCTGTCCGGAAATATCGACCGCGCCGGGGGGCTGGCCTTCGGCCTCCAGAACTCCGGCAACTACTTCGCCTTCCGGGTCAACGCCCTGGAGGACAACGTCGTGCTTTTCGAGTTCGTGGACAACCGCAGGCTGGAGCGGGCCAAGGTGGAGATGCCCGTGCGTTCGGGCCAGTGGATGCGCCTGAATGTGCGGGTGCGCGGCACCAAAATCTCCTGTCTGGTGGACGGCCAAGCCGTCATTGAGCACGAGGCAGTCAAGACTGTGGCGGGTTTCGTGGGACTGTGGACCAAGGCCGATTCCGTGACGCTGTTCCGAAACTTGGCCCTGAATGTTGGTGGTGAGCAGCTTTCTCTTATTTAGGCCACGCCGCCGCAGGAAAGCGGCTTTCACCGAACTGCCGGGAACAACACGGACGCCCAGGAGGCATCATGACAGCCAACACGCCTTCCTTTTCAGAATTCTTTCGCTACTGGCTGAAGCTCGGGTTCATCAACTTCGGCGGCCCTGCCGGGCAGATCGCCATGATGCATAAGGACATCGTGGACGCGCGGGGGTGGGTGGAGGAAAAGCTGTTCCTGCGGGCGCTCAACTTCTGCATGCTGCTGCCGGGGCCGGAAGCGCACCAACTGGCCGTGTATCTTGGCTGGCGGCTCCATGGCTATCTGGGCGGCACCGTGGCCGGGGTGTTCTTCCTGTTGCCCTCCGTGGCCCTCATGCTTTTCCTCTCGTGGCTGGCGGCCGCCCATGGCTCGGTACCGATGGTGGCGGGCGTGTTCCGGGCCATTGCCGGAGCGGTGGTGGCCATCGTGGGCCAAGCGCTCTGGCGTATCTCCAAAAAGGCGCTCAGGCACCGCATCCTCTGGTGGTTCGCCGGGGCTTCCTTTGTCTGCGGCCAGTTCCTTCGCGTCCCCTTCCCGGCCATCGTGCTCCTTGCGGGCATCGGCGGACTGGTGCTGGCCCGCCTGCGCCCCGACATCTTTTGCCACCGCGAGGCAGGGTCCAGGGAGTGCGTAATGGAGGAGCCGCAACACTTCGACCTGCCGTCCCTGACGCACGTCTTCAAAGTGCTGGCCGTGTTCGTCTGCATCTGGCTTGCCGTGGCCCTGCCTGTGTTCGCCATGAACGGTTCCGGCGCAGTGCTGCCGGACATTCTGCTCTTCTACTCCAAGGCGAGTTTCGTGACGTTCGGAGGGGCTTACGCGGTCCTGTCCTACGTGGCGGACGCCGTGGTCCATATGGGTTGGGTCAGTGAGGCCGAAGTGGTGCTGGGTTTGGGCTTGGCCGAGACCACGCCGGGTCCGCTTATCATGGTCACGCAGTTCGTGGGCTTCCTCTCGGCCTGGAACAACCCCGGCGCGCTCTCGCCATTGTCTGCGGGCATCTTGGGCGGCCTTTTGACGACCTTCGGCATGTTCCTGCCGAGCTTTCTGTTTGTGTTCTCCGGCGCACCATACATTGAGGCGCTGACCTCGAACCCGCGCATTACCGCAGCGCTTACGGGCATCACCGCCGCAGTGGTGGGCGTGGTGCTGAAGCTCGGAGTGTTTTTTGGCGTCAGCACCTTCTTTCCGGCGGGCAGCCCCGTGGACTTCTTCGCCATGGCATTGGCCGCCGCCTCAGGCTTCGCGCTGTGGCGGTGGAACACCGGGGTGCATGTTCTTGTCCTGGCTTGCGGGGCCGTGGGCGCGGTCTGGAGTTTTCTGTAACCGTTGAATGAAGGAGCGTTGGGATCGTGAACAGGAGAGGGAAGAAGAGCAAGATACTGGTGCTAGCGTTGGCGGCCCTGGTCATGGGTGTCTGCGCGACTCACGCGGTGGCGGCGCTCGCAGCGGGCAAGCCCACGGCCAAACAAGCTGAGGTTCTGCGGCTCTTGCGTGAGGACGGCAGTTTGGGTGCCCATAATCCTGAGAAGGCCGCCAAGCTGCTTGGATTGAGCAAGTAGCGTCAGGTGCCAGATTCGGTAGCCCCCATGTCGTCGGACGGCGTGGGGGCTTTTTTCTCCAGGTGTGCTGAGCTGGTTATTGCCTGGCAGTTGGCCTTCCGAAACGACGTGCTCATGCCGTGCCCGGCTGGGGTTCGGGAGGAACAGCCGCCGCGAGCACAAAGACATCCTTAGAACACTCTCATGCCCTTCCCCAAGCGTAAGGCGCATGCTAGATCGTTGCGCAACTGCCTCAAACATGGATCACTCACAGGTGGAGAACCCAAGCAATCGCCATGAAAAACAACACAACACACACTATCTATGAAAAATAACTCAAGAAATCCAACTCACAGATTCCATCACGAGTGGATTTTCTTCACCATTACCTCTCTAACATTGGCCGTCATGTTCGGATACATGGTCTATTTTGAACACGAACTCATCACGACCCATCAACAGGAGCGACTGACTCACTCCACAACCGTCGCAGACGCCATAATCACGAACCAGCTTGAAAAAATATATATTGTTCTCGAAAAGATTCGGCCCAACCAGGAATCAGACGGACGCATGATCGCAACATAGCTTCAAGTATTAGCGATGAGCTTAAGATACTAGCCAACGCCATGACCAGTGTGCGAACACTGTCTATTCTCGATTCCACGGGAAAAGTAGTGGCATCGAATCAAAATCAACTCATTGGCCAGTCTTTCCCTGAGCGAGACTACTTTCGAATTCCCCAGAAAGCCCCTAACAACAGCATACTCTATGTCAGTCCACCATTCAGAACCATTACGGGAGGCTGGCTCATTGCCCTCTCGCGCAGCATTGTTGATACAAACGGGAAATTTGCAGGGGTAGCAACAGCTTCCCTCGACCCAACGGACTTCTGCCTAATTCTAAATGCTGTCCGGGATTCCCCCCAGACCTGGGCCGCCTTAGCCCATGGAGACGGAACACTGTTTGTCTGGGAATCCCTCAGTCGCGATATTCAAGGCCTAAACCTCTCTACGCCGGAAAGCCTATTTACCAAACACATACACAGTGGCAACGGCACCTCATTTTTCATAGATGAGATCGCTGCGAACGGCGAACGATCGATGATCGCAATACAAACGATCAAACCCGACGCACTACATATGAACACCCCCCTAGTGCTAGGCCTCGGTCGAAACCTAGAAAACCACTACTCCGAATGGAGCGTCCATGCCCGCTATCACTTTCTTGTTTACTTTTTAATGGTTGGAATCGGGGGGGGCGTGCTGCTCACGACACAGCAAACTCGACACTCGGCCATACTCCGCTCAGAAACTGCCGAGGCCCAACTCATTGAGGTCAGCGCGGAACTGGCCAGCTTTTTCAACATCACTCCGAGTTTGTTGTGCATCATGAATTTTGATGGCTCGTACCGCAAGATCAACCCTGCCTGGAATAAGTATATGGGATACAGCCACACTGACTTGGCAGGCCAGTCCTTTTATGATTTTTTCCACCCTGAAGATCGCACAACTGTAGTTTCGGCCATCAGAGAACTCCAACACGGAAATACAATCCGAAATCTTGTCGCGCGATTCAAGAAAATAGATGGATCATACAGACATCTAGAGTGGGCTGGAGCCAAATGCAATGACTCCCTGTTTCTGGCTGCTTTCGACGTAACCGCACGGGTTGAAGAAGAAGAGCAGCTTCAAGCAATGGCATTTCACGACCAACTTACAGGACTTCCTAACAGGACGTTGATGTTTGACAGATTGAATCAAGCCATTTCATCAGCCGGTCGAGGAGGAAAAAAAACAGGCGTTCTTTTCCTCGACCTAGATGGTTTCAAAGCAATCAATGATACGTACGGACATGATACAGGAGACACCGTACTCAAAACATTCTCTCATAAATTAGTACAAGCCGTACGCAATGTGGACACAGTGGCAAGACTTGGTGGCGATGAATTCGTAATTATCTTGAAAGACATTCAAACAACAAATGATGCTGTTATTGCGGCAGAAAAAATACTAGAAAAGACACGCAAAGCGATATATATTGATAAATACAAATATATCCACATTGGCGCCAGCATCGGGATAAGCATTTGGCCTGACAACGGAACAGATATCAACGACCTTCTGCTTGCAGCAGACATGGCGATGTATAAAAGCAAGAAAAACGGAAAAAATTGCTATTCACTCACTCAAGAGTGCAATCTTGGACACGACAACATATGCTTTAACGACACATACCGCACAGGCCATGAGATCATAGATACCCAGCACCTTGAGCTAACGAACCTTGCCAGCAGATTTTGCAAGGCTGTTCGTGAAGACTGGAAAGAAGAAATTGTCAAAGAATCATTTAGCAGCCTAATGTCGTTCACCAAAAAGCATTTCATGACGGAACACAATCTCATGGTTAAAACAGAATACCCCGACCGCATTTTTCACGACGAAATGCATCGCCTCCTTATTCTTGAACTCACCCAAATGGAATCAGAGATTAAGCGGGACGGAAAAGTGTTTCTAGCGGACCGCCTCCGACACTGGCTTTTCGAGCACATCTTGAGTCAGGACATCCCCCTCGCGAACCATCTAAAAAACGTCAACTCCAATATATGCTGAGCTAGTTATCACCCGACAACAGGGCCTCCGACAGGAAGTGGTCATCCAGTGTCAGACAGGGGGAGCGATGAGGTTGCGAAGCTTCATCAACCACCAGCAAGGAGACCGACATGACCACTGGCAAGAAGGTAGCACGAAGGAAGTTGAGCCTGCTAGAGCTTGCGTCGCAATTACCAGACGTTCGGGGCTGAAGGGCTTGTGGACCGCCTGCCGGGACCCCGAGAACCGCACCCGAACCGGGTGGATGAGACGACGGCGGAAAGGATTCTGGCGTACAGTCTTGATTTCCCGACGCACGGCCCGGTGCGCGTGGCCCAGCAACTGGTGCTGCAAGGTGTGCAGGTCAGTTCCGGGGGCGTGCGAGGCGTCTGGAACCGCAACGGAATATTGACCCGACATGAACGGTTGCTGCGCCTGGAGCGGCATGTGCGGGATACCGGAATCTCCCTGAATGACGACCAGGTTCGCACTCTGGAACGATTTAGCCCGGAATTCCGGGAGCGCCATATCGAAACCCGGTGCAGCGGGGATCTGGTGGCCGTGGATACGTTTTTCGTAGGCGCGCTGAAAGGCGTGGGGAAAATCTATCTGCAATCGGCCATCGACTGCCACAGCCGCTACGCCTTCGGCAGGCTGTACACCAGCAAGCTGCCGGTTACGGCGGTGCATATGCTCAACGAGTCCGTGCTGCCCTTATTCGAGGAACACGACACGCCGGTCGTCACAGTGCTTTCGGATAATGGCCGGGAATTCTGCGGGCGTCCCGACAGGCATCCCTACGAGTTGTTCCTGCAACTGGAAGGCATCGAGCATCGGACAACCCGC
>JALHHV010000367.1 GCA_022837365.1 Desulfovibrio sp.
GTGTCTTCAGTGGGGGGAGGAGCGCGAATCAGGTGCGGCGTCCGTGGACCGGGTGTTCCCAGAGCATGAAGGCCCGGAGGGGGCGGAGCCGCCCGTCCCTTTACTGCACGCAGGCCACGAACCAGGTATCGGTCGCCACGTCCCAGGTACTGCCGGCAACAACATTGCCGCCGTTTTCGGAGATCAGCCAGAAGCTATCATAGTCCGGATCCTCCGTGTTCGTCCAATAGCTGCGGCCCGTGGGCACGCCGGACGGCCATGCAGTCTGATTATAGTTGCCAAAGCCGTCAACTGAAGCAGTCATCGTTTCGACATACGATGACCATGCAAATTCCGTTGTGTTGGCGACAAGCGGCAGCCTGCCTCCCTGTGCGGAGCAAAAAGCTCTGGCGTTGACCAGGTTCATACGATCCGGATTTGATGCGACAGCCAGTATCCGATTTGGCAGCGCGTCACCAAACCGGACTGTAGCGGTCGTCGTTTGAGAGGTGTCGGAATCAAGCGTGGCCGTTATGGTCACGTTGCGCTGCACGCCCGCACCGGTCACGGTTACGGATGCACTTGTGCCGGAAATGATGGAAGACGTGTTGGAAAGCACCGCCCCATTGGTGCCGCCGGGGGAAGTAACGGACCAGTTGATCTGTTCCCCGCCAGCAGCGCCATCAAGGTTGACCTGTACAGACGTGTTGCCGCTTGTTGTGCCGACTATGTACGATGTCTGCGTGAAACTCAGACGGGAAGAAGCCCCCCCGGTCAGTTCCGCCGCCGTGAAGGTGCGGTCGACGCCGCTGCCCTGTACGCTCAGCGTCGCCCCGGCGGCAAGGCCGGTGACGGTCACGCGGAACGTGCCGTCTCTGCCCGTGGTGTAGACCTGCGACAGGGTGGCCGCGTGGGCTTCCCTGACCGAGAACAGGCCGCCCAGCACATCCCCGGCCCGCGCCAGGAAGGTGGCGGGGACGGTGCGCGCCTGCGCCAGGCTGGTCACGCCGGATGCGGTCACCCGCACGGTCTGCCCGGCCATGTATTCGTCGAAGCCGTTCCTGATGCGGAAGGAGAACACGTTGCCGTCGCGCCCCGTGAACTCCACATGATAGTTGCTCTTGGCCTTGTATTCCAGGATGATGCGGTTCTCGCGGTCCACGAATTCATGGCGCGAGCCCTGCACCGTGCGCAGTTCGGCCACCTTGTCGTGGCTGGTCTGCTGGTCCCATGGCATGCCGAACAGGTAGGTGAGGCGCAGGCCGAATTCCGTGTCGGTGCGGCCGCGTTCCGTGTTGCGCTGGTTGACGAAGCCGGACACCAGCGGAACGGGCGTGTATTCCAGCCCGTAGCTCCACACCTTGGGGTCCTTCTCCAGATGGCCGGCCCCGAACATGCCCACGTGGTCGCCGTACCATTGGGTGAACGCGCCCGTCAGGGCCACGTTGCGGTAGAAGGGCAGGTAGCCCTTGACCCGCACGTCCCAGCCTTCGGCGGCGCGCTCCTTCACGAAGTCGCCGTCGAAGTCCTCGGAATCCTTCCAGCCGGAAACGGGAAAATAGTAGTTGGGCGAGATGCGCAGCCAGTCGTACTGGCCTTCCAGCCCCACGCCGCCGCGCTGGTGCCCGCGCGTGAAGTCGTGGTCGTAGAAGGCGTTGTAGCCGAGCATCCAGTTGCCGGAATCCACGTTGTCGCCGGGGGCGTCGCCGCCGGTGGCGAAGGGGTACCAGCGCTGGCCAAGGCCGAGGTTGCCTATCCAGCGGTCGCGGCTGTCTTCCGCGTTCATGGTGCGCGCGCCGAACTGCGAGAACACCGTGGTGTACTTGCCGTCGTACCACGGCAGCAGCACGTCGCCCTCGCCGTTGAGCTTGCCGTCCCAGTCGGTCATGAAGTTCAGCCGGGCGCGTCCGTTGTCGGTCAGGCCGCCCAGGGCCGCCTCGCCCATGCTGTTCAGGAAGCCCATGCCGTGGTTCAGGCCGCGCTGCATGAGGTAGTCGTGCGGGTCGGCAGCGCCCAGCAGGCCGTAGCCGTCCATGCTTGTCCGGCCTGCGGCGGCGCGGCCGTCCATGGAATCGTCCATGTCCCAGCTGTCGGCGCGCAGCGGGTCGTCGGCCGCGCCGTAGCGGCCGGATTGGCCATAGCCGAGACCGTGCGAGGCGTACCCGGCGGCGCGGCGGCCGTCGAAGCTGCCGCTGGCCGCGTTGTTGCCGGTGGTGCTGTCGGCCCGGCGGGCCGTGCCGTCCTCGTGGAAGCCCCGGCCCTGGTCGGCGTGGGGTCGTGCGGGGCATAGGGATCTTGCCGGTCGCCTTGCAGGCCCGGCAGGCCCAGGAGCCCGGCCGCGCCGTTGAACAGGGTTTCCGTAGGGCTTACGGTC
The DNA here is from genome assembly GCA_022837365.1 of Desulfovibrio sp. Lineage (GTDB taxonomy): Bacteria > Desulfobacterota > Desulfovibrionia > Desulfovibrionales > Desulfovibrionaceae > Cupidesulfovibrio. The sequence continues at coordinate 2,354 of JALHHV010000367.1, forward strand.
CGCTCTGCGGATTGCGCGGTGGGTGCGCCCTGTTGGGCCGCCGGGGCGGACGAGTCCGCAGATGGTGAGGACGCCGGGGACGCGGCGGACAGGGACGTGCCGTCTTCGCCGCGCGCGAAGCTCGCCCGCGCGGCGGCGTCTTCCTGCCGGGCCGCCTCGATGGCCGCCGCGCGTTCCGGGCCGTTGAGCCGGGCGTGCACGCTGGCGGCATCGCCGTCCATTTCCATCCTGCCTTCCCTGCCCGGCGCGTCCGGCGTGGCGGCCCCGCCGGCCAGCGGCAGGGGAACGGTCATGGACAGGACAAGGGCAAACACGAGAACGCGGCGGAACCAGTCGAGATGGCGGGTGCGTGGCCGGAGGTGGCGGGCGGAGGCGAAGCGTTGCACGGGCGGACTCCTGGGGGAACGGATTGAGGATGCGGGGCCGGGCGAAAAGAAACGGCGCTATCGCGGAAGGATAGCGCCGTTTCTTTTTTTGCGGCATCACCCGGAACGGGTGATATTCACTGTTGCGGCGTCCGGGGCAGCATCCGGGGCAACGTCTGGCGCAGCATCTGGCGCAGGGCCGTGCGGGAGGTGGCGCCCGTCTTGCGGTAGGCGGTCTTGAGGTGGGTTTTCACCGTGTTGGGGCTGAGGAAC
>JALHHV010000368.1 GCA_022837365.1 Desulfovibrio sp.
GGGGCGTGACCGGATGAAAAATATGGGAGAGCCCAAATGAAAAGTTTTGGGGGATGGGGGTCCGGGGGAAGGGGACCTTTTTCAAAAGGTCCCTTCCCCCGGTTATTCTTACCTGATTTTTCCTACCCGCATTTCGTGAACCCGCAGCCGGGGCAGATGTAGCAGCCTTCCTGGAACACCAGTTCCTCGCCGCAGTCGGGGCAGCGCTGCTTGTCCAGGTCGTTGACCGGGCCGTGGGGGGGCAGTTCGCCCTTGAGGTAGCGGTTTTCCAGCACCCACGAGATGGCGTCGGGGATGGACAGCAAGAGGCCCTTCTTCTGGAACACCGGGTGTTCGCCGCCGATGCCCTTGAGCTGTTGCACGATATCGCGCACTTCCACGCCGGAGCGCAGGGCCAGCGACACCAGGCGACCGATGGCTTCTGCCTTGGCGGTGATGGACCGGCCGGACTTGCCGATGGTGGCGAACACCTCGAAGGGCTTGCCGTCGGCCTCGTTGACGGTCAGGTACATGGCCCCCAGGCCCGTGGGCACCTTCTGGGTGAACCCGTAGACCACGTCCGGGCGCTGGCGCACGGCGCTTTTGTGGTCGTCGTCCTTGCCGTCGTCCTTCTTTTCGCCTTCGCCGGTGCACAGCACCTGCACGGACTTGCAGCCGTCGCGGTACACGGTGACGCCTTTGCAGCCCTGCTCGTAGGCCATCCAGTAGATGGCCCGGATGTCGTCGATGCCGGCCGAGTTGGGCAGGTTCACGGTCTTGGACACGGCGTTGTCGGTGTACTTCTGGAAGGCGGCCTGCATGCGCAGGTGCCACACCGGGGCGATGTCCATGGCGGTCACGTACACCCGGCGCAGGTCTTCGGGCAGGTGGTCCATGGCCTGGATGGAGCCCTTTTCGGCCACGGCCTCCATCAGTTTCTTGCTGTGGCTGCCGGTGGCCACCAGGGCCGCCTCGAAGTGGGGGTTCACCTCCACCAGCCGTTCGCCGTCCATGACGTTGCGCGAGAAGCACAGCGCGAACAACGGCTCGATGCCCGACGAGCACCCGGCGATGATGGACAGGGTGCCGGTGGGCGCGATGGTGGTCACCGTGGCGTTGCGGTAGGGACCCATGTCGCGCCCGGCAAAGGTCGATTCCTCGTAGGCCGGGAAGGGGCCGCGCTCCTTGGCCAGCACCTTGGAGGCGGCGCGGCCCTCGTCCTGCACGAACTGCATCACCCGCTCGCCCAGGCCGATGGCCTCCTGGCTGTCGTAGGGAATGCCCAGCTGGAACAGCAGGTCGGCCCAGCCCATGACGCCGAGGCCGATCTTGCGGTTGCGGTGCACGGTCTCGGTGATGCGCTCCAGCGGAAAGCGCGAGGCGTCGATGACGTTGTCCAGGAAGCGCACGCCAAGGTGGATGACCCGCTTCAGTTCCGCCCAGTCGATGGCCTTGTCCGGCGAGGGATGCGGCAGGCCCCCTTCCCTGGCGGTGGCGGTGCCGGGCACGAAGAACGCGGCCAGGTTGATGGACCCCAGGTTGCACGCCTCGTAGGGCAGCAGCGGCTGTTCGCCGCAGGGGTTGGTGGACTCGATCTCGCCCTGCTTCGGCGTGGGGTTGTCGCGGTTGATGCGGTCCAGGAACACGATGCCCGGATCGCCGCTTTCCCAGGCCTTCTGCACCAGCATCTCGAAGACCTTGCGGGCCTTCAGGCGTTCGCGCACCTGGCCGGTGTGCGGGGCCACGAGGTCGTATTCCTCGTCCGCCTCCACGGCCTTCATGAAGGCTTCGGTCAGGCCCACGGACAGGTTGAAGTTGTTGAATTCGCCGTCGCGCTCCTTGGCGCGGATGAACTCGATGATGTCCGGATGGTCGATGCGCAGGATGCCCATGTTGGCCCCGCGCCGGGTGCCGCCCTGCTTGATCTGCTCGGTGGCGGTGTTGAAGATGCGCAGGAACGACACCGGGCCGGAGGCCACCCCGCCGGTGGAGCCCACGCGGGCCTCCTTGGGCCGCAGGCGCGAGAAGGAAAAGCCCGTGCCGCCGCCGGACTTGTGGATCATGGCGGCGTGCTTCACGGCGTCGAAGATTTCCTCGATGGAGTCGCCCACGGGCAGCACGAAGCAGGCCGAAAGCTGGCCCAGATCGGTGCCCGCGTTCATCAGGGTGGGCGAGTTGGGCAGGAACTTCCAGCCGGTCATCAGGTCGTAGAATTCGCGGGCCAGCGCGTCCGCCTTGTAGGGCGACTTCCTGTACTTG
>JALHHV010000369.1 GCA_022837365.1 Desulfovibrio sp.
CCGCAGTTCCTTCAGCGCGCCCGCGTTCAGTTCCGGGAAGCTGAAGCCCCGGTCGCCCGCGAAGCCGCAGCAGAACACGTCTTCCGGCACGATGACCTGCTCGGCGCACAGTTCGGCCAGTTGCTTGAACTTGCCGGGCAGGCCCAGCTTCACCGCCGTGCAGGTGGAGTGGATGGCGATGGTGCGCTCCGCCTTGCGGAAGTCCAGCGCCTGCGTCAGGTGGTCCAGCGCGAACTCGATGGGCTCGTACAGCTTCAGGCGCTTGTCCAGGGTTTCCTTCATCCGGTACAGGCAGGGGCTGGTGTCGCACAGCACGGGCACGGAGCCATTGTCACTGACCTTCAGCAGGGCTTCGGACAGTTCCTTGGCCTTCATGTCGGCCTGGGCCTTGAAGCCCTTGCTCTCGAAGGGCTGGCCGCAGCACAGCTCGCCCAGCTTTTCCGGGAACAGCACGTGGTAGCCCGCCTTGAGCAGCAGGCCGATGGTCTTGGCGGGCAGCGGATCGCGTTGCTCGTCGTCGCGGGCCGGACCCATGGAGCGGGCGATGCAACTGGGGAAGTACACCACCTTGCGGTCGGACACCGGGCCGCGCGGGGGGTGGGCCGGGGCCGACGCGCCGGTGGGCATGGCCCGCGTCCACAGCGGGACCTTTTTCAGCGAGACCACGCGCAGGAATTTCGCGCCCTTGTCCATGACGTCGGAGCCGAGCACCCGGTGCAGCAGGTCCGCCCCGGTCAGCGCCACGGACACGGTGCGGCACACCCCGGCGTAGTGGCGGGCCACCCAGTCCGCGGCCTTTTGCGCGCGCGGCCCCACCTTGTCGGCGCGCAGTTCCTTGATGAACGCGCCGGTGTTGATGCCCACCGGGCAGCGCGTGGCGCACAGGCCGTCGGTGGCGCAGGTGTTGTCGCCCAGGTAGTCGTAGCCCGAGAACAATTGTTTGAGAAGACTGCTTTTCTCGTCCCCCGCCTTCATGCGCGAGATTTCGCGCCAGCCCACGATGCGCTGGCGCGGGGTGAAGGTCACGTCCTTGGACGGGCAGATGGGTTCGCAGAAGCCGCACTCGATACACTTGTCGATGATGGTGTGCGCGGCGGGCAGCGGCTTCAGGTTGCGGATGTGCGCTTCCGCGTCGGGGTTGATGATCACGCCGGGGTTGAGCAGCCCGTGCGGGTCGAACAGGGTCTTCAGCTCGCGCATCAGCAGGAAGGCGTCGCGCCCCCATTCCAGTTCCACGAACGGGGCCATGTTGCGCCCGGTGCCGTGCTCCGCCTTGAGCGAGCCGGAGTAGGTGCCCACCACCATGGCGGCCACGTCGTCCATGAAGGCGCGGTAGCGGTCCACCTCGGCCTGGGTGTTGAAGTCCTGCGTGAACACGAAGTGCAGGTTCCCTTCCAGGGCATGGCCGAAGATGATGGCCTCGTCGTAGCCGTGTTTGACGAACAGGGTTTGCAGTTCCAGGGTGGCGTCGGCCAGCGAGGCGATGGGGAAGGCCACGTCCTCGATGATGACCGTGGTGCCCACCTTGCGCACCGCGCCCACGGCCGGGAACAGGCCCTTGCGCACGTTCCACAGGATGCCGAATTCGGCGGGCACGTCGGTGAAGGCCACCGGGCGGATCTTGGGAATGGCCTCGATGGACGCGGTGATGCGGGCGATCTGGTCGTCCATGGTGGGCTTGTCGCCAGCACGGGTTTCCACCAGCAGGGCGGCGGCGTCGGCAGGCAGGCCCTGCAAGCCGTCGGGCATGCCGGGCTTGTCCTCGACGGAGCGCAGCGAGGCGCGGTCCATCATTTCCACGGCGGACACGGGCTGCTGGCGCAGGATGATCGTCGCCTCGCAGGCGTCGCGGATGGTGGGGAAGATGATCAGCGCCGACGCCTTGTGGGCGTGCTCGGTCACCGTGTGGTAGGTCACCTCGCTGATGAAGCCGAGGGTGCCTTCCGAGCCCACCATCAGGTGCTGGATGATGTCGAAGGGGTCGGCGAAGTCCACCAGCGCGTTCAGGCTGTAGCCGGTGGTGTTCTTGATCTTGAACTTGCGGGTGATCAGGTCGGCAAGGTCCGGCTTGCCCATGATCTGCGCCCGCAGGGCGGCCACGCCGTTGACGATTTCCGGATGATTGCGCTGGAACGCGGCGCGGCTCTTGGTGTCGGAGGTGTCCAGCACGGTGCCGTCGTGGAACACGATGCGCATGTGGCTGAGCGTCTTGTAGCTGTT
>JALHHV010000370.1 GCA_022837365.1 Desulfovibrio sp.
TCGCGAGCGCCACCGCGATATGGTGGCGCATGCCGGGGTCCGGTTCGCGCGGCCTTGGGCTGTGTGCGGAGGGGACGTCTTCCGACTGACGGGCGGTGGGTGAGAGGTTCCGAAGCCGCGCGAGCGCCCCTGGCGAGGGTGCCGCGCGGTGCGGGACCGTGGCCCGCGCCCTTCCCGTTGCGCCGTGGTCCGGTTGCCCCTCCGCCCGTGCGGGCGAAGGGGAAGCCGGGATGGCGGTGACGGTGGGCGCGGGCGGCATGCCCGAACACGGCAGCGCGCCTGTACCGGATTCGCACCGGTTTCCGTTTCCCTTCCACGTCCGAGCATGCAGCGTGCTGCCGTGCCCGGGGATGATAACCAGCAATGAATCAGGAAATACGGATATAGTGATGGAGTGTCAAGGGTGGGGATGAAATTCCGTGCGGGTGGCAGCTTCCCCCGCCACGACGCAAACGGCCCGCCGCACCGGGTGGTGCGACGGGCCGCGAAAGGGCAGGAGAGCGGCGTGCAGGTTACTTGCGGAACATGGCTCCGGTGGCCGCGCTGGTCACCTGGCGGGCGTAGCGGCGCAGCAGGGGCGAGGTGACCGGCTTTTCCAGGGGCACGAAGTTCTCGCGCCGGGCGGCCAGTTCCGCCTCGTCCACCAGCAGGTCCAGCTTGCGGGCCGGAATGTCGATGCGAATGTGGTCGCCTTCCTTGACCAGCCCGATGTTGCCGCCGTCGGCCGCTTCGGGCGAGACGTGGCCGATGGCCGCGCCGCGCGTGCCGCCGCTGAAGCGGCCGTCGGTGATCAGGGCCACGTCCGCCCCCAGGCCCATGCCCGCGATGGCCGCCGTGGGCGAAAGCATCTCGCGCATGCCGGGGCCGCCGCGCGGGCCTTCGTAGCGGATGACGATGGCGTCGCCCTTGTTGATCCTGCCGCCCAGGATGGCGGCGTGGGCCTCGCCCTCGGAATCGAAGACGCGGGCCACGGCCTCGCGCACCATCATTTCCGGCGCCACGGCCGACTGCTTGACCACCGCGCCCTGCGGAGCCAGCGAGCCCTTGAGGATGGCGATGCCGCCCTGTGCCGAATACGGAGCGTCAACGGAACGTATTACGTCGTGGTTGAGCACGCGGGCGTTCAGGTCGGCCAGGTTTTCGGCCAGGGTCTTGCCGGTGACGGTCATGACCGAGGTGTCCACCAGCCCCTTCCTGCCCAGTTCCGCCATCACCGCCGGGATGCCGCGCCGCGTGCAGGTCCTGGATGTGGTGGTGTCCGGCGGGCGAGAGCTTGCACAGGTTGGGGGTCTTGCGGCTGACCTCGTCGAAGATGTCCAGGGTCAGGTCCAGTCCGGCCTCGCCGAACACGGCGGGCAGGTGCAGCACCGTGTTGGTGGAGCCGCCAAGGGCCATGTCCACGGCCACGGCGTTGGCTACAGCGCGCGGGGTGACGATGGAACGCGGGGTGATGTTCCGCTCCAGCAGTTCCATCACCTTCATGCCCGCGTGCTTGGCAAGGCGCACCCGCGCCGCCGTCACTGCCGGGATGGTGCCGTTGCCCGGCAGCGCAAGGCCCATGGTCTCGGCCATGCAGTTCATGGTGTTGGCCGTGAACATGCCCGCGCACGAGCCGCAGCCGGGGCAGGCGGTTTCGGTCATCTCGTCCAGTTCGGCCATGGTCGCCGCCCGCCAGCATGGGGCCGCCGCTGACCATGATGGACGGAATGTCCATCCGCAGCATTGCCATGAGCATGCCCGGCACCGACTTGTCACAGTTGGGGATGAACACCAGCGCGTCGAACGGGTGCGCCGTGGCCATGATCTCGATGGAATCGGCGATGATCTCGCGCGACGGCAGCGAAAAATGCATGCCCTCGTGGTTCATGGCCAGGCCGTCACAGACCGCGATGGCCGGAAACTCCATGGGCGTGCCGCCCGCCGCGCGTACCCCGGCCTTCACCGCCTCGGCAATGGTGTGCAGGTGCACGTGGCCCGGCACCACCTCGTTGGCCGCGTTCACCACGCCCACCAGGGGCCGCTCGATCTCCTCGCGCGTCAGCCCCAAGGCATGCAGCAGCGAACGGTGCGGGGCCTTTTCCAATCCATGGGTCATCTTCTTGCTGCGCATTGTCTGCGTCCTCATTGTATGCGTCGTTGGGCAGGTGGATACGCGGGGGAGAGGAGGGACGCTTTTGGAAAAGCGTCCCTCCTCTCCCCCGCACCCCCTCTCCTCCCCGCAAAACTTTTTGATTGGGGGGGATGGCGGCGCGAAGTGGTGTGGCGTCCGCCGTCAGCCTGCGGGGGTATGGCCGCGTGGCTGGCTCGCCCCAAGGGAAATGCCTCGGGGAGAGGGGGGCTGGGGAGCGGGGGCATCGGCTTGCGGCGGCAATCGGAAGGCGCGTGGCGCGTCCGTCTGGCAGGCAGCAGGGCCGGGGTCCCGGTCACCCGTGGAAATTTCTACCTCTACCGGCTGCGCACCGCAATCCAGCTGCCCAGGATGCCCATGAGCACGGGCACGGCCAGCAGCAGGGCGGCCTGTTCCGGCGGGGGCAGACGCAGTTCCAGCAGCAGGGGCGGCACGTTGAGCGCGGTGCGGAAGCGCCAGTGCATCAGGAGCAGCAGCAGGCAGGCCAGCCCGCCGCCCAGCAGCCCCTGCAACGCGCCCGCCACCACCAGGGGCAGGCGGATGTACCAGTTGCGCGCGCCCACCAGTTGCAGGATCTCGATTTCCTCCCGGCGGGTGGACAGGGTGAGCCGCACGGTGTTGCCCACCACCAGCGCCAGCACCACGCCCAGAAAGCCCACGGTGGGCCAGATCACGAAGCGGCTGGCCGAACGCCATGCCTTGCCCAGTTCGTCGCGCAGGGGCGATGCGGCCACGCGCTCCACGCCGGACAGGGCCTTGAGGTAGGCCAGGGTGTCGGCGGCCCATTTTTCCGGCTCGGCCTCGCGCGGGGCAAAGGTTAGCAGGGCCGTGGGCGGCAAGGGGCTTTTGCCGGACAGGAAGCCGATGTCGGGTCCGCCGACGGCGCCGGTTTCGCCCATGCGGCGGGCCAGGGCGTCCAGCGCTTCATCGGGGCTGTAGGTTTCCAGGCTGGCCAGCCAGGGCAGGTGGCGCAGTTCTTCCCACTGGCCGCGCACGTGGGCCATGTCCGTGCCAGGCCGCCAGTACACCTGGTACACCGTTTCCCCGCGCGACGCGCTGAGTTCCGCGTCCACCGTGGCCAGGGCCATCAGGAACAGCCCGGACAGAAAGACCACCAGGGTTACCGCCGCCATGGACAGCAACTGCGCCCACGGGTGCAGGAACAGGTCGGCCACGCCGCGGCCCAGCAAACGGAAGAAGGTGCGCATCACAGCGACAGCCTTCCGCCGCGACGTCCGCCGGGGGCGCTGCCCGTGCCGCCGTCGTCCGAATGCCCGGAACCGCCCGGAACGCCCGGCGCGTCCAGTCCGCAGGGGTCCATGCCGCCCCGCCCGTCGCTGCCGTCACCCAGATGCAGGCCGCCGTCGGCGCAGCGGAACACCTCGCCGCCCGGCCAGTTGGCGTGGGTGATCATGCCGTCCTCCAGCCGCAGCAGGCGCGCGTCCGAATGGCGGCGGATCAGTTCCGGGCTGTGCGTGGCGAGCACCACGGTGGTGCCGTAGGCGTGGAACTGCATGAAGATGTCCATGAGCCGCAGCGACAGTTCCGGGTCCAGGTTGCCGGTGGGTTCGTCGGCCAGC
>JALHHV010000011.1:0-5396 GCA_022837365.1 Desulfovibrio sp.
AAACACTGCTGGCCGTTCCGGGCATCGGCATGTGGACCGCGCACTACATCGCCATGCGGGCCATGGGATGGCCCGACGCCTTCCCGCACACGGACCATGGCGTCAGGAAGGCCCTCGCCCCCCGGACGCCGGAGCAGATACTGGCCCTGGCGGAGTCATGGCGTCCCTGGCGCGCCTACGCCACCATCAACCTGTGGAATTCCCTGTAACCGGCACACCGTGCAAGGAGCCCGCATGCTCTATACCACACAGTATTCGTCTCCCCTCGGGCCCACCCTGCTGGCGAGCGACGGCGACAACCTGGTGGGGCTGTGGCTGGAAGGGCAGAAATACTTCGGCGGCGCCGTTGCGGAAGAGCGTGTTCCTGGGGACGACCTGCCCGTGTTTGCCATGGTCCGGGAATGGCTGGACGAGTATTTCGCGGGCGGGAAGCCGGACATTGCACGATTGCCGCTGGCCCCGCGCGGCAGCGCCTTTCGCAGGGCGGTATGGACGCTGCTGTGCGAGATTCCGTACGGCACGACCACGACCTACGGCGAACTCGCCCGGATCATTGCCGCCCGGACCGCCCATACCGGCAGGACCGGCAGGACGGGCAAGGCCGGCATGTCCGGCCAGGCGGTGGGCGGGGCGGTGGGGCACAATCCGATCTCCATCGTCATTCCGTGCCACCGGGTGGTGGGGGCCGACGGCAGCCTGACCGGCTATGCCGGGGGACTGGAGAAGAAGGTCCGCCTGCTCGAACTGGAAGGCGCGGACATGGCCCGGTTGTATGTCCCCACGAAAGGGACGGCGCTCTAGAAACAGCCGCGAAGGGCACCATCGCATCACCCGTCCATAAATAAACAGAAGGGGAGGACACGTTGCCGTGCCCTCCCTTTTTTGACTTCTGGCAACCCCCCGTTTTTTCAAGACGGCGAGAGGTTGGAGAAGGATTTATGCCTGCGCGGGCAAAACGTATTTTCCAGTTTTGTCGGTGGCGAGGCAAAGCGAGCAGATGTACCTGTCGCCATGCTCCTTCTTTTCCTGTTCGGTCATGTTCAGGAGAACCATATCGGGACGTTCGAAATCATCCTCGCAGATGTGGCAGCGCAGCACCACGCCGGAGGGGTTGCCATCCTCGTCGAACGGAGGAATGTCGATGCCGTCGTCCGTTCTGCGCAGGTAGTATTTCCCTTTGGTGAGGATGGCCATGAGCGGCGTCAGGATGATGGGGATGCCAAAGGCGAACAGCGCGGAATAGGGCTGGAGGGCTTTGCCCCAAAGGCCGAAGAAGCCTGCAATGGATATGGCGATGGTGGCGATGACCGTGACAAAGCCCACCGGGTTGATGTCGAACAGCATGCCGCGGCGAAATTCGGGCACCATGGGAGAAAGCTTCAACACGTATTTGTTGATGGCGATATCCACGGCCACGGTGGTCACCCATGCAATGGCGCAGTTGGAGTAGAAGCCCAGAATCGTGTTGATGAAGGCGAACATGTTCATTTCCATCAACAGCAATGCGCAGGCCAGGTTGAAGAGAAGGAAGACGATGCGGCCGGGGTACCGTTTGGTGATGCGCGTGTAGCTGTTCGTCCAGGCCAGGGAACCGCAGTAGGCGTTGGTCACGTTGATCTTGATCTGGCTGACCACCACGAGGAAAACGGCAAGGGCCATGGCCAGCCAGGCGGGCATCATTTCCTTGTACACGATAAGGAACTGGTGAACGGGCTCGTTGGCGACAGGCATGATCTCGGTGCCGAACTTGGAAATCATGTAGACCGCGATGAACAGGCCGGTGACCTGCTTCAGCCCGCCCAGGAAGACCCAGCCCGGGCCGCCCATCAGCACGGCCATCCACCAGGCCTTGCGGTTGGCGTCGGTGCGCGGCGGCATGAAGCGCAGGTAGTCGATTTGCTCCGCATTCTGGCACATCAGGGGAAGGCCCACGGCGGCGGCCATCAGGCCCGCGCCGATATTGAAGTCGTTTGCCCCGTTCTCGCCCCTGTATTGCAGGAAGGAAGAGACGGAGTCGGGGTTGGCCCAGACCAGGTATCCCAGGGGCAGCACCATGAGGACAATCCACATGGGGTTGGTCCAGCCCTGGACCTTGGCAAGGATCTTCATGCCGTAGATGACCAGGGGTATGATCATGACGGTGGAGATCAGGTATCCCAGCCAGAGCGGGATACCGAGCCCCAACTCCAGCCCCTGGGCCATGATCGACCCTTCGAGGGCGAAGAAGATGAAGGTGAACGTCCCGAAAATGATGTTGGTGAGAATCGAGCCGTAATACCCGAAGCCGGAGCCGCGGGTGATCAGGTCAAGGTCGATGTTGTACCGTGCCGCATAGTAGCAGGTCGGCAGCGCCGTGATAAAGATGACGAACGAAAAGTAGGCGATGCCGAACAGTGCGTTGGCAGTGCCGAATGAGATGCCGATGCTCGCCCCGATGGCGAAGTCGGCAAGGTACGCGATGCCGCCGAGAGCAGATGCGGCGACAACGCCGCAACTCCATTGGCGGTATGACCGTGGCGCAAAACGCAACGTGTAATCTTCGACCGTTTCGTTTTTTGCTTTGGTTGAAGCGGCCTGGATGGTCTCGGACATTCTCTTTTCTCCAAAATGATGGTGTGGATCACCCTGCGTAACGGGCGGCAAGCCGCGCGTCGTCGGGCCGCCGCGTTGCGCAGGGCGATATTCCTGTCGTGTTTATTTGAAATAACTGACGATGCCGACGCCGGCGCACAGCAGCATGATGCCGAGAAAACGCTGTACGTTGATGGAGCGCTGCTTGAAGCCGATGATCCCGAAATGGTCGAGAACGACGGCGGCGCCCAGGTTGCCCGCCAGAATCAGGGCCACCAGGACGCTCGCGCCGACGATGGGAACAAGAAAGATACTGGCTGCGACAAGGTAGGCGCCCATGACGCCGCCGCACCAGTGCCACCACTGCGTCGAGTTGCTTTCACCCTTTTGGAGCGAGGGAATTTTCACGCGAAGCGCAATGACCATGATGATGAGAGCCAGCGCGCCGACCGTGAAGGAAACAGCGGCCGAAAGCATGGGGTGTTGCGCCCACATCACCTTGAGCAGGGAATTGACGCCGCTTTGCGTTGCAAGCGCCACACCGCCAAGAACGCCGAGTACCAGATAGATGAATTGCAGCATGAGAGCATCTCCCATTATTGGCGCAACAGATTAGTATTTGTTGACAAGGTAGACGCCGCCCACGAGCGCGCCCATACCGACAAGACGGGCCGCACTGAGCGGAATGTGGGGATAGCCGACGATGCCGAAGTGGTCGAAGATGACTGCGGATACGATCTGGCCGGCCAGAAGGTAGGCTGCAACAGTGCCGGCACTGACCCTGCCGGCGGAAAGAAAGACCTTGGCGTACACGAAATAGGCGCCCAGGATGCCGCCGCACCAATGCCACCAGGAAACCTTTTCGGTGACTGCCGGAATCGGAATGCCAAGGGCGAAAACGCAGATCCACAGGGTGATCGCGCCGACGGTGAAGGAGATGGCGGAGGCCAAGACAACGTTTTTGGCCCAGCGGGCCGAGAGCTGCGCGTTGATGCCGCCCTGCATCCCGGTGGCAACGCCCGCCAGAACTCCCATGAGCATCGCGATTATGTTCATACAGATCTCCTGCGGTTGGTTGCCCAGCGCAAAAGCCCCCCCGACCTTGGCGGACCACAGTGGGCAACGTAGCTTGTAAAGGGAGTTCACCCGGTACGCCGCGCATGCGCGGCGTACCGGGTGCGGTGCATCAGTACGTCTTGTTGTCGAACTGGCTGCCTTCGGCCGGCCGCATGGCGTCGGCCGTGCCTTCGCCGTTCATGGCGAAGGTGTTGCCGACGATCAGGTTGGTTCCCGCGGGGTTGTCGTCGTGGATTCCGGCGACGGCGTTGTTGGAAATGGTGTTGCCCTGGATCAGCGCGTTCTTGCTGTTGATGAGCCAGATGCCCTTGCCCTGGTTGTTGATGGCGACGCAGTTGATGATTTTCGGCCTGTCCTGGTCTTCCATGATGAACCCGGCCGTGGTCGAGGGGTCGCCCACGACGGGTACGCCCTTGTCCACATGGGGGAAGGGCTTGTGCTGGTGCATGGGCACGCGGTGCGGCGTGTTGGCGTCGGCCACGCAGTTGATGAAGGTGTTTTCTTCCCCGCCCCACAGGCCGCCGTTGTTGCCGGGCTGGACGGTGGAGCACAGGAAGCCCGCCGCGTACGCCTTGCCGCCCTTGTTGCCGGTGGAGCTTCTGTTGGCGGTGGCGACGCAGTTCCGCAGCAGGATGTTCTTGGTGGAGTTCAGCATGAATCCGGCGACGGGGGAGTTGGAACCCACGCTGTAGTTGCCGGTAGCACGGCAGTTTTCGATGATGGCCCTGTTGATGGCCCTGCCGATACGGAACCCGCAGGCCGAGAAATCCTTCATGGAGTCGGCGGCGGCTTCGGGGTTGAGATTGTAGTTGCCGTTGGCCTCGCAATTGACGATTTCCAACTGCGTCGTGGTGGAAATATTGAACCCGCAGGCGCGGTGCCCGGTGATGGTGTGGTTGCGGTTGGCGCGGCAGTTCTCGAACTTGTAGTTCTGGCCCCAGGCAAAAAAGCCGCACGGCTCGCCGCCGGAAACGTTGTCATGCGCTTCGCAGTCTTTCACCAGGACGTTGCGGCACATGACGAAGTCGATCCCGCAGACGTTGAATTGAACGCCGCTCGGTTCCGGGCTGGTGTTTGCGGTGCGGTTGAACACGCAGTTGAGAACTTCGACGTTGTCGCAGTTCTGCACGAGGCAGGCGAGGGTCACCACGAAGTCGAGCTTGCTCGTGTTGTCCGCGCACACGCAGTTGACGATGCGGATGTCCGAGGACCAGACGATCCTGTCTTCGTCGGCGGAGCTGGTTCCCATGACGAACAGGCCGCCGTTGCGGCACAGGAAGCTGGTGTCGACGACGCCGTCGCCGCCGCACCCCCGGATATTGAGATCGAAAAGATCGACATGCCGGCAGTCTTTCAGGCAAACGCCCACTCCCTGCACATTCAGGACGGTGCCGTTCTTGACGGTGAGTCCCTTGCGCCCCTCGGCCCAGATGCCGACGTTGCCGGACACCACGGCGCCCTTGCAGGTGCGGGCGTCGCTCTTGCTGATGACGGGCTCAAGGGTGTTGCCCTGGCGAATGGTGTGGCCGGCAAGGTCCAGGGTGACGTTGTCGCAGGCGATGGTGATGGCGCATGCGTCCGGCTCGGCGGGCATCCACTCGATATCGTCGGCGAGGCAGTACAGGCCGGGCGTGGTGATGACGAAACCCTTGGCGATATCAGCTTGGGAGATACTCTTCATGTCCTCTCCTTCAACGAGTTGGGGTAAAAGCGTGATGAACGGGACAGGGTATTCCTTGTAGAAGACA
>JALHHV010000011.1:5452-25789 GCA_022837365.1 Desulfovibrio sp.
AACATTCTAAAAATAAAGAAAATTTACGCCAGCCCCGCGTGTTGAAAACGGGGGCTGGCGTTCCGGGCGGCACCAGGCATGCTTGATATTTCCGGGGGGGAAGACTATGGTTAAGGGCTCAGACTCTGTCCTCATGGTCCATGGCGCTGGTGTTTCGGGAATGGCGCGGGACCATGCCGGTAGCGTCGGGCGTGGTATTTCGGATAACGATGCGAAGCAACATGTTACCGCAGTATATCTTGTAATTTCATACCGCTGCCGGAAGAGCCGTTACAGTAAGCGGAGAGCGCGGGAAAACACTGATGATTCTGTGTTTTTCTCTGCTGGTGTTTGTTGTAATGAGCAGTCTTATAAAAATCGGAGAAGAGCCGTGCCGCTTTTGAGTGCCATATCACCATCTGCCCATGACGATAAATTAAGTTCGTCCATTATCCATACGTTGAAAAAACGTATCTTGCATTGGGAATACCCTCCTGATCATCTTTTGACGGAAAAAGATATCTGCAAGGAATTCCAGGTCAGTCGCAGCCCCGTGCGCGAGGCGCTGCGCGTGCTTGAAACGACGGGATTGATCCATAAAAAGAATACGCAAGGATACCTGGTCAAACAGATAGGATTGGCCGAAGTGCAGGAACTGTATGACCTGCGTCTTGCGATAGAGTTTTACGCCATTGAAGCGCTGACGAAAAATTTGGAAAAGCACGCCGCGGTCCGCACGTTGCGTGAAGAGTGGGCGGAGTGCTCACTTGAAACAAAAAGCAATCTGGAGTTGGCGAAAATCGACCAGGAATTCCACGAGACACTCGTCTCGCTGGCGGGTAACGGCACGATGCTTGATGCGTTGCGACGGGTTAACGAGCGCCTGTTCATTTTCCGGATGATCGATTTTGAACAACGCGAGCGCGTCCAGACGACATATGTCCAGCATCTGGATATCCTGGATGCCATCCTGACGGGGGACGTCGCCCTCGCGCGGCAGTCTCTGGAAAAGAATGTCGCCCAGGGCCGCAATTACGTGCATGTCGCCATCAGGGATATGCTCGTTCGTTCTTTTGATCTGCGCTGAAAACCTTTCCATAATGAACGGGCATGGCAAGGAATTGTCCGGCTGCGCCGTCAGGATCAACGGACTGCGATTATGCGGATGTTCATTTTCTCGTCGTCTTGGATAATTCGGCAGAATTTTTGGTTGGATGCGGAGAGCTTCCCACCAGCCGGGACGTTTCAAAGGTGTGAAGGGGAGGACACGTTGCCGTGCCCTCCCCTTTTTGTTGTCCGTGCGGCTGCGTGAACCGGCGTGGCTATTCGCGTTCCCTCGGCGTGGCGGGCTCCACCCCCAGGCGGAAGCCCCGGATCTGGTTGCCGTTCATCACCGAGATGACTTCCTGGGCGTAGTCGGCGGGCACTTCGACGAACGACACGCGGTCGCGGATGTCGATGGCCCCGATCATGCGGCCGGGGATGCCGGTCTCGCCGGCGATGGCCCCCACGATGTCGCGCGCGGTGACGCGCATCTTGCGGCCCACGTTCAGGAACAGGCGCACCATGCCGGGTTCCGCGCCGGTGCCCGCCGGGGTCTTTTCGCCGCCGGGCACGGCGTCGCCCAGTTCGCGGCGCATCAGCAGCTTGAGCAGGGCGGCGGCCATGTCCACGGTGGTCACGTCCTCGTCCAGGAACGATTCCACGATGTCGGTGTACTTTTCCAGCTCGCCCGCCTCGATGTGGCGGCGCACCTCGGCCAGCAGCTGGTTGGTCTTCACCGTGGCCACGTCGCTGGAGGTGGGCACCTGGTGCTGCACGATGTGCGCCTTGGTGAACTTCTTGATGTCGCGCAGCTTGTAGAAGTCGCGCCCGGAGACGAAGGTGAACGCCCGGCCGGAACGCCCGGCGCGGCCCGTGCGGCCGATGCGGTGCACGTAGTGCTCGACGGCGTTGGGGATGTCGTAGTTGACCACGGCCTCCACGTCGTCCACGTCGATGCCGCGCGCGGCCACGTCGGTGGCGACAAGGATTTCGATGCCGTTGCTGCGGAAGCGCGCCATCACCCGGTCGCGCTGCGACTGGTTGAGGTTGCCGTGCAGGCCGTCGGCCTGGTAGCCGCGCCCCTGCAGGTGCTGGGTCAGTTCGTCCACGCCGCGCTTGGTCGAGCAGAACACGATGGCGCGCTTGGGGTTGTACAGGTCCAGCACCCGGCACAGCGCCTCCAGCTTCTGGAAGGGCCGCACCTCGTAGTAGATCTGCTCGATGCTGGGCACGGTGACCTGCTTCTGGGTCACCTTGAGGAATTCGGGCGTCTTCAGGAAGCGCTGGGCCAGTTCAAGGATGGCCGGGGGCATGGTGGCGGAGAAGAACACCGTCTGCGCCTCGCCCGGCACGTGGCCGAGGATGTGCTCGATGTCGTCGCGAAAGCCCATGTCCAGCATCTCGTCGGCTTCGTCCAGCACGGCCATGCGCACCGTGGAAAGGTTGATGGTGCCGCGCTCCATGTGGTCCATGACGCGGCCGGGGGTGCCCACCACCACCTGCGCGCCGCGGCGCAGGGCCTTGAACTGGCGGTCGATGGGCTGGCCGCCGTACACGGGCAGCACGTACAGGCCGCGCTTGCGCGAGGCCAGTTGGGTGAGTTCTTCCGCCACCTGGATGGCCAGTTCGCGCGTGGGGCACAGGATGATGCCCTGGATGTCCTTTTCGCGCGGGTCGATGCGCTCCAGCAGGGGGATGCCGAAGGCCGCCGTCTTGCCGGTGCCGGTCTGGGCCTGGCCGATGACGTCGCGGCCGTCCAGGATGTGGGGGATGGCCAACGCCTGGATGGGCGAGGTTTCCTCGAAGCCCATTTCTTCGATGGCCTTCAGGATTTCCTTTGAAAGGGGCAATTCTTCAAAACGCATGGTTTCCATTGTCATTCCTTCGTGCGCGGGGCGCTCGGCCGCGCCGCGACGGGAAGTGCGCCTGCGTAATGTGCCAGCGCTTCCTGCTTCCTGTCGGGGGGCAGCCGTTTGACGTGATGCTCGGCCTTCTGTGCGCTGCCGCGGTCAGGGAACGGGGCGGTGGCGATCAGCGTGACCGTCGGCACAGCGCACCAGATAGACAACCCATTTGTATGTTACCGCCGCGTGTTCCATGGAGGTACCGAACCGGGGCGCTTGCCCCGTTCGCTCCGGACCTCCCGCGCACGATGCCAGACATGCGCGAAACCGGAGGCGATGCCCGCGCCCGTGGGCCGGAATCCGCATTCCGGCGCGTGGAGCGCAAGGCGTGTTGCAGTGTTGACGATGCGGGTCCGTGACCCGCGCAATTAACAGTATGCGCAGCCCCGGCCATCCTCGCCCATATCCAGGGTGACGGTGTCGCCGGGCTTCATGTCGAACAGCCGGCAGTCGGGGGCATGGTTGCGCAACTGCTCGCGGAAGCGCTCGGTGTTCTGTTCCAGCACCGGAAAGGTGCCCCAGTGCATGGGCACCACCGAGCGGGTGCGCAGCATGGCGCTGGCCATGGCCGCCTGCCGCGCGTCCATGGTGAAGGTGCCGCCGATGGGCAGCATGGCCAGGTCGATGGAATACAGCCGTCCCCACAGCTCCATCGACGAGAAGATGCCCGTGTCCCCGGCGTGGTAGAAGGTGAGCCCGCCCGGCATGGTCACGATGTACCCCACGGGCGCGCCCGATTCGGACGAGTGGAAGGCCTGGGTCATGGTGACGCTGACGCCCTTGTGCGTCACCGTGCCGCCGATGTTGAAGCCGATGGAGTTCAGCAGCAGGCCGGGGCGCAGCCCTTCTTCCAGCAGGCGCTGGGCCGTGCCCACGATGCACCCCAGCAGCGCGCCGGTGGTGTTGCAGATCTGCACCGCCTGGCCCACGTGGTCGCCGTGGTCGTGGGTGACCAGCACGAGATCGGGCGGGGCGATGCCTGTCCACGGGGTGGACGCCGAGGGGTTGCCCTCGAAGAACGGGTCCACGAGCACGTTGGCTCCGTCGCAGGAAATCTGGAAATTGGCGTGGCCGTGCCATGTGAGGCTGTATTGCATGGTATGATCCTGCCTTTCCGCAAAAAGGTTTCCGCGTCGCGCCGCGCCGGAGCGCGGCTGTTCCCCGTCTGCGGCTATTCCCGGTCCATTTCCCGGGGGGCCTCGCCCCAGCGGGCGGCAAGGGCGTTGGGCACGCCGATCTGGTCCAGAATGCGCCCGGCAAGGTGGTCCAGGATGTCCTGCACGCTGGCGGGCCGCGCGTAGAAGCCGGGGCAGGGCGGCATGATCACCGCGCCCGCTTCGGCGGCGGCCAGCATGTTGCGCAGGTGCACCCGGCTTACGGGCGTTTCGCGCACCACCAGCACCAGCGGGCGGCGCTCCTTCAGGGTGACGTCGGCGGCGCGGTGCAGCAGGTTGCTGCCGGTGCCGTGGGCGATGGCGGCCAGCGTGCTCATGGAGCAGGGGCAGACCATCATGCCGTCGTGCGGCCACGAACCGCTGGAGGGCGGCGCGCCGAAGTCGCGCGCGTCGTGAACCACGTCGGCCAGGGCCAGCAGGTCCTCCGCGCGCAGGTCCGACTCCAGGGCCAGCACTTGCCGGGCCGCGTCGGACACCACGAGGTGCACCTGCGCGCCGCCGGGCAGGGCGCGTGCGGCGTCGCGCAGCCCGCGCAGCAGGGTGACGGCCAGGGGCATGCCGCTGGCGCCGGATATGCCGACCACGAAGCGCTTCATGAAATCTCCGGAACCGGACCCGTCCCCCCCATGGCGTCGTGCGCTGCTGCCGCGCGGCGCGCGGAGAACCGGCGCCCCGATGGTTTCGGACCAGACCGATACCGTACCGGCCGGGGCGGAAAGAATCGGGCGGACGGCGATCGGGGCGGGAGGGCGACGCGATGGAGGTGGGGTGCGGATGTTTTTATCGAAAATGTGCACGGCGCGCCATGCCTGCAAGGCCGCCCGACACGATTTTTTTCAAGACCGTCACACATTGGCGGCCATGTGACGGCGTGGGCCGCCATTCGGAGCGCGCCGGTCGCGTTGCCGCCCCGGCAGGGGAGGGCCATGCGTCCGGCGGACCCGTTGCCGGGCCGCCGTGACCGGGCGTGCCCTGCGATCACATATGTCTTGACAGTGCCGGTGGGCAAGCGATAGTTGTCCCGTTTCGCGGGCAATTAGCTCAGATGGATAGAGCGTTGGCCTCCGGAGCCAAAGGCCACAGGTTCGAATCCTGTATTGCCCACCACGCGAAAGAAATTCTAGCTCCTTTTTCGCGTTTTTGGTGTTGAGTGGTCCGCACGATGGTCCGCACGGATTGCGCCTTTTTGCGGCCATTGGGAGGGGAAAAGGGAACGCGCCGAGGCGGCCATGGTGGGGCTGCAATTGCCCCCGACGCACCGCCCCGGCGCGTTGCAAACAGGGTACGGATCGGGTCGATTTTGTCAACGGGCGTATGGGGTGCGGTAGGGCATTGGGGGCTTGGGAAAGGCGATGGCGGAACGGCGTAGTGTCAATGGTTTATAGCAAACATAGCCACATGTTATGCGAATAGTATCTATGCTGTTGACATGTCAGCGGAAAAGTTGTTTGTGCTATAAATATAGAAAAACGATATAAGAAACATTTTTTATCCAAAAAGTACCGGGTTCTTTTGTACTGTGAATCAAAGGGTTAGGACAAAGAATTCGCAAAACACGAGTTGCAACTTACGAAATTGAGCGCCCGACTAATCCGTATTTACAGGATGCCGCTGCATGCTCCATTTCCGGAGCAATTAGCATGGGGGTACGGCCCGGCTAGTTGCGCAGGTTTCGCGGTGGTCCGGGTGCCTGGCCTACTGGCCGAGCACCCGGTACACGCTGCTTCGGGCCACCCCGAATCGCTTCACGATGTCGGCAACACCCATTCCTTCCGTGTGGGCCTTCCTGATCTCGTCGGCCTGTGTCTTGGCCGTGGCGGGCCGCCCCGTGGGCTTGCCGGTCTTCGTCCTGCCGGTGGACTTCATCCGCTGGATGCCCGCAAGCTGGCGTTCCTTGCGCAGATTCGTTTCAAACTCCGCGAATACCCCCAGCATTTGCAGGAAGGCGCGCCCGGCAGGCGTGGCCGTGTCTATGCGCTGGTCGAGTATTTCCAGCGCCGCGCCCTTTCCTTCCAAGGTGCCCACGATGTCGCACAGATCGCGGACATTGCGCGCCAGACGGTCCAGCTTCCAGACTACGAGGCGGTCACCTTCCCCGATCATGTCCAGGAGAAGGCGCAGCACTTCGCGCCCCTCTGTCGTGGTGCCGCTGCGCTTCTCCTCCCGGATCACAGCGCCGGGGTATGCCGCCCGAATGGCTTCAGCCTGCATGCCGGGGTCTTGGTCAAGCGTCGAAACGCGGCAGTAAGCGAACACGGTCGGCATGGGTTTCCTCCTGCTGGGGTGTTGAGGTGGATATACGGCTTCTATCCCGTAAAGTCAAATATGTTTTGAGACAAATGCGCCAAAAGTTCGTTTTGCTACCTTTTGGGACAGTGTTTCGGGGTCTCTCATTACGTATACCTTTTGAGACGGACGTGGAAAGAGAAGGGCCGCTCTGACGGCGGCCCTTCGGTTCGGGTGTTCACTGGTCCCAGCATGGTTCTTGGTCGTGCAAGGGTGGCAGGGAATCAGCACTTACGATCTCTATGCCATCGGCAAGCCCCCACCATGCAACCTGTATCCCTTCCTCAATTTTCGACAGGCTGGGGGGCAACCCGGTGACGGGGTCGGCGGTTATCAATCCTGCAAGCGGATCGCGCGTGTTACCAGGGCTGACCAGTCGAACGTGCGCGTTCTGTCCGGCAAGGTAGCGGAGTGCGGCAAGCCACAGGGTGGCGGCGTGCGGCCCGTTGCAATCCCTGATGTGTTCAACCTCCACCCGCACGCCGCTGCGCCCGCAGCGCAACGCCTGGTGCAGGTTTTCCATATCCCGCGCATCGAAGCGGTAGACTTCCACAGCATCCGACATGGTTACCTCACGGTTTGCCCGGTCGCGGGCAGTCGCAGTTCAAGCATGGCCCGGCGCTTGTCGTCCACCTCGTGGCGGATGGCCGAGTATTCCTTCAGGAGTTCGACTTTCGCAAGGCTGCGGAAGGTGTGCAGCATGTACTGGATGTACACCGCCTTCATGCCGTCCGGTCCATCGCTGCGCATGCGATAGACGCTGGACAGGGCATGCTTGCCCTCCACAACCTGGTTGAGGAAGTCCATTGCGCCAAGCTGAAACGCCGGGTGCTTGACCCCGTTCCCGGCCAGTTCGAGGAATCGGCTGTAGGCACCGGGGTGGCTGTGCAGATCGACCGGCACGCCATCAAAGGCAAGGCGGCTTCCCGGTCGGCTCACCTGCACGCCAAGGCGCATGATCTCCGCGTCAATGGGCTGGGGTTCCTGCCTGGTCGAACCCACGGGCGAGAAGGCGTCGTATGCCCAGCCCAGCCCGGAACGCCACGAGATGGGCCGCCCCCACAAGTCGCGGGCCGGGGGCAGGGTTTCGGACATGCCCGGCGTGCGGGCCTTCATGGCGTCCACCATGGACCGCACTTCGCGCAAGTACGGATCGTCGGCGCGGGCCACGGCGGCTACCCCGGCGGGCACCATGGACCCGGCCAGCTTCTGCACCCACGATTCGGCGTAGCGGTCGGGGTCGCCCATGGCCTGAAAGAATGACGACAGGCCAGAGAGATACGTCTTGCTCAAAGCGGTGTTGCCGATGGCGGCCACAGCGGCCACGGCCACGCGCTCCGCATCCTTGTCCGCCTCGCCGTCCATGTTCCGCAGGGTTTCGGCCATGTCCGCCGCAATGCCCAACTGCATGCCCAGCGGGTCAAGCCGCCCGTAGGCAAACCACCTGTCGCCAACCTTCACCGAATAGGGCTGCCAGCCAGTGCGCTTCAAGGCTTCGCGGTCACTGCCGGACTTGGGGCCGGAACCGCTGATCTTGTCGTTCATGGCCGCGTCCATGCCCGCGAGCATCACGGCCGTGCCCATGGACATGCGGGCAAGGGCGATGTCCTTGCGGGCACCCCCGGCGGCAAGATCGGCGCGTACATGCTGCATCAGCGGGGCCAGGGGCGTGCGCTCGAAGGCAAAGCGCATGATGTTGGCCGGGGTGCGAATGAAGGGAACCAGCACCTTGAGCAGCGGGTATTCCCCGGTCAGGCGTTGCAAGGATTTCGCCAGCGCACCGGGGGCGTTGGTGAAGGTGGAGTAGTCGGCAAAGTCCACGGCGGCGAGGCGCAAGTCCTCCGGCGGGTCGGCAAGGATGTCGGCCATGCGTTCCTTGATGCGGCCAGGTTCGACCACGCCGCCCGCCACATCGCGCACCGCCTGCCGGTGGGCACGGGCGTGCAGTTCCATGCGGTGGGCCACGGTCTTGAAAAACTCGTCCGACGCGCCCAGTGCCCGGCCCGGCAGCCGGACAAGCGCCCCCAGGGCATCGACCACCCGGCCCGGCCACGTGTCCGACGCCATGCCGAACGCGGCGGAACTGATCGCCCCTTCGCGCGGCAGTTCCAGCTTGCCGAGGCCGTAGCCGGTTTCACCAGTGCGCAGGGCCTTGCCCGCATACCGGAACGCATCGCCAAGGCTGCCCACGAGGCCATGGAGCATCGCCAGTGCTTCGCCGGGGTCCACGCCATCCGCGTGGCCCATGAGGGCGCTGATGCCCCCGGCTGCGCGCCGTTCCGCCATTTGCTGGGCCAGCACCAGCAGGTTGCTGGTGGCGTTGACCACGTGGGTCTTAGGCGAGGAAAGCAGGGCCATCACCCACGCTTCGACCAGAGCATCACGGGTGGCTATCCCCGCCGACTTCTCCGCGAAGGCGGCAAGCTCCTTGCCCATGCCCGCTTTCGCCAGCGCGGCAACGCGGCTGGCTGCCTCGCGCGCCACGCCCGTGCCGCCGCCGGATGCCAGGGCATCAGCCACGGCGCGGGCGCGTTCCATCGCCCCACCCGCCGGGATACGCCACGACGCCAGGGCGCGGGCCGTTTCGGTGCGCGCCGCAATGACTTCCTGCTGGATGGCGTGGTGTACCGTCAGCATCTTGCGGAACGCGAACAGGTTCACCTCGGACGGGTTGTCCGCCGCTTCGCGGGCTACCAGCGCCAGTTTGTCGGCGGATTCCGCCCACAACGTGCGCGCGGCTACGGATTGTTCCGCGTTCAGGGGGGCACCCTGCCGCCGCTGCATGAGCACGGACCAGGCGTCCTCCATGGCGGCACCGTCCGTGATCTCCCGGAAGGTCATGGTGCCACGCCGGGCCGCCTCGATGTCGCCGCGCATGGCGTCGGCCATGCCCTGCATGACGGACTTGACGTCGTCCGGGGTGTCGATGCGCGCCCAATTGACGAAGACCCCGCCGGATTCCTGTGAGGTGCCTTTCGCCACGGCGGCGGGCGTGGCGCTGTCCAGTGCGCCGGGGGCTTCGGGGGGTATCGCGGATGCCTCTGCGCGGGGCGTGGGTGGGGCTTCGGCTGCCCCTTCCTGGATCACGGAAGGCGTGTCCTTTGCCCCGGTGGGGGCACTCCCTTCGCTATGGACAGGTGCGGGTCGGTCGGCTGTGGTCAGTGGCGGGGCGGCCTCGTCGCCCAGCATGTGGAACGCATCGCCTTCCACGCGGGGGGCGTTG
Organism: Desulfovibrio sp.; assembly: GCA_022837365.1. Taxonomy (GTDB): domain Bacteria; phylum Desulfobacterota; class Desulfovibrionia; order Desulfovibrionales; family Desulfovibrionaceae; genus Cupidesulfovibrio. Next base: position 15,064 of record JALHHV010000011.1, read on the forward strand.
GCGGCTTCCGCCACCTGCCGGGCGAGGGCCTGTTCGCTGCCCTGGGCGGCGGCTTCGCGGCGGGCGATGCCCCAGGCGCGCACGGCCCGCAGGCCGTTCAAGGCCGCATCCGTGGCCATGCCAAGGCCCAGCCCTTCCAAGGCCAGCTTGGCGCGGCTTTCGGCGGCGGTGTCGCCTTCGCGCGATGCAAGGAATTCCGTCACCGGGTTGGCGAGGCCCGGGTATTGCTGGACGAGGGAGGCAAGCCGTTCCTGCGCCTCGTCCATGAAGGCGAAGTCGGCCACCGCCCCGCGCGTGGCTGCCGCCGCCACGGTGCCCGCACGCCCCATGCCAGCCATGGCCTGCACCGGCTTAAGCCTGCCTGCCACCGTAAAGCCCACCAGCCATTGCGCCACGTCGCGCACAAGGCCGCCCGTGGTGGATTCCGGGCGGTCCAGTTCGGGGGCCTGGGGCTGTTCCTCGCGGGGCACTTCGCCCTGTTGCCATGACAGCGCCGGGCCATCGCCGGACAGGTTTACGCGCAGGTATCCGTCAGGTCCGACGCCATGGCGGCGCAGTGCCGCGCCCACGTCGTAAACGGCCTGTACCGCCTCGTTGACTGCGCCGGGTACCGCACCGGCCAGGGCGCGGGGCGTTTCCACAACCCCCCGCCCGATATCGCTGGCGATGCGCCCCACCACGGAGCCCGCTGCCTCTTGCGGCTGCCCGGCGGGCGGGGATTGGTCAGTGATGGGGGCACCCGGAGCGGCGGGCTGCCCGCTGGCAGTGCTGCCGCGCCTGCGGTCGCGCACGCGGCGCAACATGTCTTCGGCGGCAAGCGCGGCCTGCGCTTCCTGCCGCCGCTGGGGCACTTGGGGGGCAAGGTCGTCGGGATCGTTGACCGGGGGCAGGGGGCGGGCACCCACGCCGTCGGCGGGACCATCGGCAGTGCCACCGGAAACGGCGGGGAAACGCTCCGGTAACGTTTCAGTAACGGCGGTCTGACTCATGGGGACTCCTATTTGCCGCGCAGCTGGGCCTGGCGTTCAAGGGCGCTGCGCATGTTGGAGATTCGCCGGGATTCCTGTTCAAGCTCCTCGTTGGTGATGCGCCCGGCCTCGAAGGTATCCGCCGTGGCGTCTTCCGCCGCGTCCAGCGTTTGGGCGTTGATGTCGCTGCGCGCGCCGCTGAAGAACCTGGGCATGGGCAGGGTAAGGGGGTTCTGCGAGGGGTCCACCATGGAGTAGCGGCGAATGACGCCTTGCGCGGCCTCCTGCCTGTTCTGGTAGGTGGCTTGCGGGTTCTTGCGGTCCCACTCATCGAAATCCATCAAGGCGTTGGCGTGGCTGGCGGCCTGGGCGGGGTCGGGGTTGAAGTCGCTGGGGCGAAGTGACAGGCTGATGCTGTCGCGAAAGAACTTGGTTTCGTTGTCGTCGCGGCGGGCGGTGAGGCTGTCGAAGGTTTCCTTGCGGATGCGGCCATTCCGGTATGCGGAACGGGCTGCGGTGCTGATGTCCTCGCCCCGGTCGGCGCTTTCCACGAGGTCCAGGTATGTTGCCGGATCGTCGCGGTTGGTCTGCGCCGGGCCTTCCACAGCGCGCTTGCGCCATTCGCGGTAGTCGTCGCCAGTCAGCAGGGGGCGTGCCTTTTCCACGTCGTCGCCGGTCAGGGTGCCCGCATACAGCTTGTCGGTGAGGGTCTTGTCCGCCTCTGCGGCGGCCCTGCGTTCCGCCCTGTCCGCGAGGCGGGTACGGCGTTCATCGTCCATGAGCCTGCGGCGCATGATCGATTCTTCGCGGGCGTCTATCTGGTTCAGCACGGCGGGGGCGTCGTCGCCCAGCAGTGCCAAGCTTTTTTCGTACAGGGAGTGGGCGCGGCTCACGCCATCGGGGGTCTTTTCAGACAGGGCCGTTGCGATGGCCTGCTTCGTGTCGTCGCGGTCCCACGCCGCGAAGAGGGCGGTGTTGTCCTGTCCCGGCATGAGTGAGCGGGCCATGTCGTCAAGGATCGCACGTTGCGCACGCACCGCAGCCGGGTTGCCCTGGTTGCCCGCCGCGAACTGCTGGAACGTGGCGCGCGCGCCCAGCAGCGTTGACCGGCGGTATTCGGCGTCCTGCTGCCGCCCGTAGGCGGCCCCGCGCTCCATGGCGGAACGGCCCATGCCGTCCACTGCCTGGTCGAAGGCCAACAGCATACGGTCATTGCCCGCGAAGCGTTTGCGCAGGTCACCGTGCAGGGTGCGGGCCTGCCGTTCAAAATCCCCCAGGGCATCGCGGGCGTCCGCCCCCTGACGGGTGGTGCGGTACTCGTCCTCGAAGGCCAGCATGCCCCGGTGGAATTCGTTGGCGGCGCTGACCACGTCGGTTACGTCGTGCAGTTCCTTTGATTCGCGCGCCTCCTTGGCGGCAAGCTGGGCCAGTTGCACGCCGCTGGCCGCAAGGTCGCCCAGCAGCCGTTGCCCTGCCGTGGGCCGCAGTTCCATGGGCCGTTGCAGCGCCGGGCCGGGCTGGTTGCGCGGTCCGGCTGCCGCAGCTTTGGGGTTGTAGATGACGATGCTGTTCACTGCGCGAACCCCCTGTTGCCGGTGCCTTGGATTTTGGCGCACGCCCCATCGGCCAGCACGGCGGCGTGATCCAGCAGGGCCAGGAGTTCTTCCCGGCGCTTGGCGTGGATTTCGAGCCGGTCAAAGCCCGGCGCGTCGAGGAGGAGGCTGATGGTGTCCGTGACCTTGCACAGAGGGCGGCCGGTGAAGTCTTCGGGCTGCGCGTCCGGGGTGGCGCTGCTGCCTTCGAGAACTTCCGAGAGCATCAGCATGCAGGTTACGTGGGTGTTCAGCTTTTCGCCTGCTTCCCGGCCCCGGATGATGCTGCTGTTGCGCTTGCTGATGTGCGCTTCGGCCAGAATCTTCCGGACGCCGTCAAGCTGGGTGCGGTAGAGTTGCGCGCCCGTGGCCGCGTTCTGCGGGGTGGCGAGGGGGGAAGTGTCCATGTTCACTCCTTTGCGGTTGCCGCAGGGCGTCCACGCCGTCTGCGGCTGGTTACTGGTGTGGGCGTGCCGGAAAGCATGGCGGCAGCGGCCCGGTGAACAACACGTTCTTCCATGTCGTGCTGCATGAAGGTCAGGTAGTGCAGGGTGCTGTCTACGCTGCGGTGGCCCAACATGCGTTGGACGAACTTGAGGTCGGCATGATGGTCGCCCGTGGCGGTTTCCCGCAGGATGGTCACGGCGAACGTCTTGCGGCAGCCGTGGGAACCGTGGCCGCGCCCGATGCCTGCCGCCCGGTAGGCGCGGGAGAGCACCCGCCACGCGGCACAGGTGGTGAGAGGACCACCTCGGCGGGTGTTCGGGAACAAGTGGCACAAGGGGGCCTTGAAGCCGTGGGCTTGTAGCCAGGCCACAAGATCACGGATGGCGGCGCGCAGTTCCGGCGGGGCCGCGATGGTGCGCGAGGCGAGTCCGCCTTTCATGTGGGTTTTGGAGACGGTGATGCGTTCGCGGGGGGTGCCGTTGTTGGCTACGTCGTACACACGCAGGGAGAGGGCTTCTGACAGGCGAAAGCCGGTTGTGAGGAGCAGCAGGTACAGTGCGCGGTTTCGTGCCTTGTAGGGGCCGCGAAACGCGCGCAGCACGTCGGCCACCTGCTGGGGAGAAAATGGGCGCATACCGGCCACGGCTTTTCGGCCCCCCTACACCCGGCCCGGAACGCTGACGGGCGTGGTTGTGGCGGGGGTGTCCGCTGGCGGCATGTCGCCCGTTGTCACGGAAGGGGCTTCGGAGGGGCTTGCGGAGGGCTTGGCAAGGGCTTGGGCTGTGTCCCGCCACATGCCTTCGGTCAGGAACCGGGCGAGACCCGGCGCGAATCCGTGGCGCCAGCGGCGTGCAGCAATCGTGGCCTGTGCAGCGGCCAACACCTCTGCATCGCCAGGATAGTTAGCCTGTTCGCGCAAGGCCACCCAGGCTGGCAAGCCTTCGTACATCCCCTCTTTGCGAGCGCCCTTGTCCCATAAGGCGCGCAGGGCTTCAAAATTCTGCATGCCCTCGCTTTTGTCCGTGGTGCCGGTGCTGGCCGGGGACATCGCGGGGGAAGGCTTGCGGCTTTCACCTCTCTTGCCTTTCACCTCACAGGCGGCCCGAAGGGCCTCTTCCTTTCCCGGCACCTCGCGCGCGCCCGCGCGGTCTCCGTTCACGGTAGTACCTATGGTAAGGGGATTTTCTTCTTCTTTTTCTTCTTTCTTCTCCTTCTTCTTATTCGGGGAAGGGTGAGGCCATGCTTCCCGGAAGGCTTTCCGGAAGCCTTCGGACAAGCCTTCCGTGTAGTCTTTAACAGCTTGGGAAATTTCATCCTTCAGCGGGCATTCCGGCAGTTCGGCAAAGCCGCCAACCCATGAGCGGATGACGTTGGGGGACTCCGGAGCGTTGTGCGTGAGGAACGCAGGGAGCCAGATCAGGGAGGCCCTTTCGTCATACTTCGCCCACCCTTTGCCCAAGGCTTCCGACAAGGCTTCGCGGAAGGCTTCAACGGTCCAGGACAGTTCACATGCGAGGCCAGGCACGTTTGCCCGAAGCGCACCCACCGATGTGGTGTGCGGGTGGGTGGACAGGACGAAATACAACAGCTTTGCCGCATCGCTGAACCCGCGAAAGTCGCTGTCGTTCCAAATGGAGATGGGGATTTTCCGATACCGGACGGCCATCGTTAGCCCTACACCTCGCGCGGCGTAACAACACGATCCGCGATGTAGAGTTCAATGTCCCCTTGGCGGTATCGAATGGTTCTGCCGTCCCTTACGAATTGCGGCGGTTTTCGCCAGTATCGTCTGCTGCGAAGCGTGTGGACAGAGAGCCCCAGGATTTCAGCGGCTTCAAATTCGGTGAGCAGTTTTTCCGGCTTCTTCGACATGTCTCCTCCTTTCATGTGGTGTGAGGTCTTGTGGTAAGCGTACCCTGTCCCCGTGGGCGGGACACAAGGGGGGACATGGGGGGACAACAACTTTTTTTGATCGGGGATTCTGGGCGATTACGCTTGTCCCCTTGTTGTCCCTTTTGTGTCCCTCCCAAGGGACAGGGGGACATGTGTGTTGTCAGCGCTAGTTTCTTGTGCTGTGTGCTGAACAACCAGGGTTCGAAAAATTGCGAGCCAGTTGCCCGGAAAGCGCGGCATGCGCCCCGCACGAGGTGTTCGAGCCACCTCACTTTTTGGTGTGCATTGCATCCACACCTCTGTCGATGAAATCCAACTTTTCCCGGCAGAAGTCGTAGATGTGCGCAAGTCCTTCCCGACCTTCTATAGAAAGCCGAAGTTCAGCTTCATCTTCGGCAATGGTGACTTCCCACATGAAGGAAAGTATCTGGCGTAGATGGAGAATTGCGGTGGATACGTCGTTATAGCTGGGGGATTCGGCATTGTTGGCGGCGGACATGGACACGGCGGCACTCCTTTCGGCTGTATGGGGCGGCTGTTCCGCCGGTTGGTCACCAGTACGGACAGGGCGCAGGTATGCCGCCATCTGGGCTAGGGTGGCTTTCAGACAGCAGCGGCGCGCTTGGTCGGCGGTGCATGATGTGGTGCCCCCTTGGGGGCGTGAGTGCTGGGGAGATGACGTGGCGGCGCGCCTGCGGGTGCGTGCTTTGCTACGAGGCATGGCGAAGCCCCCTGCGCGGGACGATGGACAAAGCCGGACGCGGCGTATCGGTGGGTGTGGTTTGGCCCCCGCCCCAGATAAGCGACAGGCGATCGCGGCGGCTGGGGTAGTGTTTTAGGAAAAGTTCCTGGTGTAGTGACCGCTCGCGCTTGGGCATGTCGAGGATGCGACGAACTTGCGCGGGCGTGTAATTGCGTGCGGAAAGAAATTCTTCTTCTGTGTTTTCAGGAACTGGCAGCGCTTCATCTGCAAGATTTGGGTAGTAATAGTTTGGCGTCCATCCTTCTGTGTAGTCGCGTTCGGCGCGCGCAAAGAATGCTTGTACTGAAATGCCCAAAGTCTCGCATACGGATTTCATCACCTGAAAGCGGCACAGTTCGCTTTCTCCGGTCAACAGTTTGAGAATGCGCTTTTCTCCAAGTGCCGTTTTTCCCGGCCAGAGTTTTGTGACCAAGGCCCGGCGTTCCGTGGCATCAAAATATGCGTCCATGTATTTGCGAATTAGCAATAAATATGCGCGCCTTGGATGGAGCTTGTTTGTGCGAAAGTCTGGAACGGGAAAGGACGGAACGTCTTTGCGGCAGTACATGGCGGACCTCTTAGGCTTGAGGGGTCTCGGCAGTTGTGGCGTTTGCTGCCGCCCGATGCGGAGTCGTGGCCTGTGCTGCCGTGGTCGTTTTTGTGGTGACATATCACCCCACAATTGCCAAGAAAAAAGTGATACATCACCCCAAATATGAGGGGTGATGCTCAATGTTTCATAGCAATGTTAAGGTGATAATGGAGGAGCGAGGCTTGACCATTCGAGGAATGGAGGCTGTGACGGGCCTTTCGACTCAAACGGTGAGGCGTGCCCGTGGCCCGATGATTGAGCGTTGTACCCTGGACACGTTGGCCCGGATCGCGGCGGCGCTGGGCGTACGGGTGAAGGACCTGTTCAGCGAAGAGGGCGAACCTGGCCCGGAGCAGTAGGCGCAGGGCAGGGCGCAAGCCTTCGGGGAAGGCTAGGCCAAAGCCTTCCGGCTAGGCTTTCGATTTGCCTTTGAGCAAAAGAAAAGGCCCCACCGAAGCGGGGCCTGTGCTTTCTGCCGGAGGTTACGCGGCAAGAAAACGGGTGGGCGGGCAGTTCAACGCCTCGGCCAGCTTGCGGGCGTTCTGCTTGCCGATGGGGCGACGGCTGTTTTCCATCTCGCTGATGTGCCGCTGCGGAATGCCCGTGCGGCGCGAAAGTTCGGCCTGGGTGATATCCTCGCGGTAGCGCATGCCGCGCAGGATGGCAGCCGGGGACATATCCAGAACTTCTTCCGGGGCCACGGAACCCTGCACCGTGCAGCCCTTATCACGCAGAAAGGCCATGACGCTGGCCTGCATGTCCACCGGGCACGTCACGGTAAACGTTTCAGTAGGGTGCTTTCTCGTGGGTGCCAGCATAGGTCACCTCCACTTCCTTGGCTTTCTTGTCCTTCTCTTCCCACACGGCCACATAGGTAGGCTTGCCTTTCTTGAGGTGGCAGTGGTGCCTGTCGTCACCCAGCTTGCTGTAGTTGGGCCAATCGCCGCGTACCGGGCCAGCCGCGCGGATGTCCGCGATAAGCGCGGCCACGGCGTCCTGTACCCTTTTGGGTAGCCTGGCAATGCCCTTCGCCGCCTTGGCGCTGATGGTGACGATCCAGTTCATGCGGGAGAAATATACCAAAAAATGGTATTGGTCAAGGTTGGCTTAGTCAATCCCGTGTTGCTGGCGCAGGCGCACTGACTTTTGCTTGGCTGCCGCCTTGGTAATGCTTTCCTTGGAGAACAACAGCAAGCCGCAAGCCTCGTCGCCATAGGGCAACCCCCTGCGCTTTAACTCCGGGCGCAGGAACCGGAGTATTTTTGCATCGTCTGCGCCTTCGTTTCGCATGCGGGTAACGCACATTTCCGGCGTTTCGTCCTGCTGCCCATCTCCCCCTGGAATGGCATCCGTTTGTGTCTCGCCGGATATGGCCCATAGATCGGCTATCACTGCTTCGTCCCACGCACAGGCAGCAGCGATTTCATGGGCGGTAAATAGTGCGGATGCTAGACTTGGAAAGAGGAATTCGCTGCCGGTTTCAGCATTGCCAAATAGCCACAGCGACACACGGGTTGTTGCTCGAAGGAGGTCTTCGCGTTCGTCGTCAATGACGGCAATGTTGCGTAACCATGCACAACCCAAGATGCCTTCTCCGCACATGGTTAGGTCGGCTTTTATAGTTTTGTCTTGAAGCTGATCCGCAACGTTGAGGGCGTTGCACAAGACCTCCGTGATCGCTTGGTGGTGTTGGTCTGCTAGGTGCTCGGCATCACATCCAAGTATGTTAGCGTGGAGCATCCAGGTAAACACATCACCTTCTGTCCAGCCAGTAACCTGTGCCGCCTCTTTTCCGGTGAACAGTCGCTTGGGCAATTCAGGCACCATGACTTTCCTCCGGCGTGGTGGGGTTCTTCTCGTCTGGCCCGGCTTCGCCGGTCGCAAAGAGGGCGCACGCGACGGATGATCCCCGCTGTAGGGCTTCGTCCGCGAGATGGGCGTACCGCTGTGTCATTTGGGCGCTGCCGTGGGTCAGCAGCTTTTGCAGGGTGTACAAGTCCACGTTGCCCGACGAGGCGAGGTGCGAGGCGAAGGTATGGCGCAGGCCGTGCAGCGGGCGGAAGTCGTCCGGCAGCCCGGCGGCTTTCTTGATCCGGTGCGTCGGGCGGTTCAGGTCGCTCCGGCGGCCACCGCCCCTGCCGGGGAAGATGAACGGGCTTTGCGTGCGGGGTATGGTCAGCAGAATGGCGCGGGCCGCATCGTTCATGGGGATGCGCTCGGTGCGGCCTTTCTTGGCCGTGGCCCCGCGCAGGGTGATGAACCCTCTCTCGAAGTCGCAGTCTTCCCATGTCAGGCCCAGCAGCGCCCCACGGCGCATGCCGGTAGCCAGCGCCAGGCGGATGGCGGATGCGGCCACCTGGTCGTGATCCTCGTCCAGCGCCTTGAGCAAGGCGGCCACCTGTTCCGGGGTGAGACATTCCGTCTTGGTGTTGTCCACCTGGGGCATCTCGAAGTGCAGGCGCGAGGGACCCGGCATGCGGACAAGTCCGCGCATCACGGCAAAGCGAATGATGCGCCGCAGCAGGGCCAGCACGTGCTTGACGGTCTGCGGGCTTTTGCCGTCCTTTTGAAGCCGGCCGCGGAGCCGGTCCACATCCTGGGTGGTGATGTCGTCCGGGGTCTTGTCGCTGAATTCGGGTTCGATGAAGAGACGGTAACGGGAGGCGTCCGAGGCAGCGGAGCTATTCTCCGCGCGGGCTTCGTGGTAGTGTGCCCACAGCTTGGCGATGGTGGGGCGGCTGGCAAGTTCCTGGGCGCGTTCCCGCCGTTGCCGGTTGGAAAGTTCCTTGCCCCTGGCGCGGTCTTCCCTGATTTGCGCGGCCTTGCGGGCGGTCATGCCCTCGCTTTCGCGGCCCACGGGTTCACGCGTTTCCTTGGTGCCGCGCCCGCCCGTCCGGTAGCGGACATAGTAGATGCGCTCAAGCCCGTCGCCGGAAAGACGCCGAACCATGGAGTAGGTGACGCCGGGGTACTTGGTGGGGGTGTGTCTGGGCATTCCGAATCCCGCAGCTTGTTCCGCACCATGGTCCGCACACAGGATAGAAAACGGCATGGCTAGGAAGTAGAGTAGAGATGTCGAACCTCTTCTATCACCCAGCAAAATGAAAGAAAATAGAAAACGCCATGACTAGGCAATAATGGGCGCATTGGGCCTCCGGAGCCAAAGGCCACAGGTTCGAATCCTGTATTGCCCACCACGCGACCCTTGGGGGCGTTTCCGAAACATGACGGAAACGCCCCTTTTGCGTCTGATTGTCCGGCGTCACAAAAAAATAATGCCTCGGGCAAAAAAACTTTTTCTGTTTTTCCGGACAAAAATGACTCGGCACACCCGTGTGATGGCGTGACACGTCGCTGAAAAATAGTGAGCAGGCACATCATGTTGCGTTGCATGGTTCGCGCCTGCGGAAGCCACCGCACCTGCAAGCCGCCACGGCGCAAGGCAAACGGAAGGGGCGCCGTTTTCCCGCCGGGGGGAGCAACGCCATTGGTGTCCCCGTTTCCGTCACGGACACGCCTCGGAACCGCAGCAGGCCCATGCCCGTGCCGGGGGGATGCCGTACCTCCTGTCGTGTTGCATGAAATGCGCCCCATGTCTGCGGGTGAAGCAAGGAAAAAGTGCATCTTCCAGTGGGTACTTAGCATGATATGTAAACATAATAGACAATTAAGAGTCGACATGTTCATGCACTAACATAATTGAAGATGTTCATGAGTTGTCAAAATATGGACCATGACGATGTATCTTTGTGATGTTTTCCGTATATGAATCTTTTTCTTGGTATGATTCTTATGCGTGAAAAGCAATACATATGTTGTTTGTATGAACAATTGGTCAATCTGCGTCCAATCTTGCGGAGCGATGATGATTTTTCCTTGAAACTACGCATCAAGTCTGAAAAAAAAGATTCTCTTCCCCTTCTTGAAGTCGGGTTTTCCTTGAGCTAATGCGACGATCAAGAGCAAGCCCATGGGCTGGGGCCGGTGCAGGCCCTCATCATAATCCGTAAGGGAGGAGTTTCATGAACTGGGTGCAGAACTACGATCCGCTCTCGAACATTCTTTTGTCGGCGCTGGTCGCGGCCGTGCCGCTGTACGTTCTTTTCTACATGCTGGCCGTGCGCCGCGCGAAGGGTCACTTCGCCGCCGCCCTCGGCACCACCGCGGCCGTGCTGCTCGCCATCCTGGTGTGGGGCATGCCCGTGAACCTGGCCGTCAACGCGACCCTGTACGGCGCCGCGTACGGGCTGTTCCCCATCGTCTGGATCGTCATCACGGCGGTGTGGATCTACAACATGACCGTTGAATCCGGCGAATTCGAAATCATCAAGGATTCGCTGGCCCGCCTCACCGACGACCGCCGCCTGCAGGCCATCTTCATCGCCTTCGCGTTCGGTTCGTTCATCGAAGGCACCGCCGGTTTCGGCACCCCCGTGGCCATCACCGCCGCCATGCTGGTGGGCCTGGGCTTCAACCCGCTGTACGCCGCGGG
>JALHHV010000371.1:0-1497 GCA_022837365.1 Desulfovibrio sp.
GGCCCTTTTTTTGTGGGGTGATGGATGGGGAAGGGGAAAGGGTGAAGGGAGGGGGTGTGCGCTGTTGGGGACGGCTTCTACGAAGGAAGTTGCGCGCTGATGATTGCCCTCGGTTTCGTTATGCCTCCGGCGGGCAGGGGGTGTTGTAACGAACACCCCCTGCACCCCCTTGGAACCCCGTGTCGTCATGCACCGCATTCCGGCGCCGGGCAGCTTCCCTCCGGCGCTGAAGCGCCTTCGGGTGATCTGCCCGGCGGAATGCGAATGCGCGCGAGGCTCCCGCTGGCATAGCTGAGCGAGGGTGCCCATAGTTTCACCCCGTCGCGGCGCGCATCCGCGACGCCGGAGCTTCCGCCGTCGCAAAGCCTCCGGCGGCGATCTCCGGCTACGGATGCGTATCGCCGCACAAAGGTTTCCCGCGCTCAGGCGAAGGGAATGCATTTCTTATAAAGTTAGAAAGACAGCCGAAAGACAACGCGATTGCCCACCGACCCCGTTTCGTGCGTAGAAGCGTGTGACGCCGGGCCTTGACGGCGGCACATGCGTCGCAACGAGGGCCAAGGTAACGGCAGCCTCGTGGCATATTACCTGCGGGAGCCAAGCGTGCATTGGCGTCACCGGCGGCAGATCGCCCGAAGGCGCTTTTACGCCGGAGGGAAGCTGCCGCCGAAGGGACGCCGCGCAGGAGGATGCAAGGGGCCATCGCTTAATGGCCCCTTGCCCGCCGGAGGCATAACGAAATCGAGCGTGTTCAACAGGGCTGGCGTGTGTTCGTAGAAGCCGCGTCCAACAAGACACTACCCCATCCCCTTCACCCCGCCGGACGTCGCCCACCCATCCCCTTCCGCCTGTCCAGTTCCTCGGTCAGGTCCTGCGTGGGCACGCAGCGCAGCATGTCGCGCAGGACGACGCCGGCATCGGGCCGTCGGCGGGCCTCGGCCTCGTTCTCCCTTGCGGCGGGCCCATGCTCGGCGAAGACGGGCCCGAGGCCGGTGACAATCCAGTAGGTATTGATGCCCAGCCGCGACAGCCGTATCAGCCAGTCCGCCGGGATACGGCCATGCTTTCCGGCCTCGACGATGGCGGACAGCCTGAGGCCCAGCAGTTCCGCCAGCGCGGCCAGCGTCCGGCACCCGGTGGCCTCAAAGATGCGGGCCAGCTGCGCCCTGGCATCTGGCCCGTAAAAGGAGCGAGGTTGGCAACTGCCCGGAGCACGGAACGCCCGAAGGAACGGACGCCCGGCCGCAAAGGATTCCCGGAAGAGCAATTGCCGGGAGCTCGTAGCCGCCACAGGACGGTGGGATTATTCCCCCTTGCGGGGTATTGTATTCTCCGCACTCCCGACACGCGTGCATGAAGACGGCCGTGCCTGCTTGCGCATGCACAACCCCGCAGTGTCGGCGGCGGACCGCCTGTGGATAAAGGTGCTACGTACACCCGCCCGCACTATGCGGCACCCGGACGGGCGGCGTCAAGTGCCCGGAGCCGTTGGGAGAT
>JALHHV010000371.1:1547-4861 GCA_022837365.1 Desulfovibrio sp.
GTCACCGACTTGCCATCATTGCCCGGCTGTGCGAAAACGTGGTGCCTTGAGCGGGCATCCAAGACAAGGACACCCAATGCCGCCGCACTCCCAGCATCGCCGTTTCCGCCCCCTGCCGCACCGGCCCGCCCCGGTCCGGCCTTTCGGCGCTGGCGCCCGGTCCGTGTCCGGCGGCCTTGCCGCGCCGCTTGTCCTGCTGTTCCTGCTCGCCCTCTTCCTGCTGCCTGTGGCCAACCCGGCCCAGGCCGCGCCCCCGCGCCAGTTCGTGCTCGACACCTTCGCCATCGAAACCCGCGACGGCACCCTGGTATTGCGCCTGGGCGTGGGCGTGGACGACCCCGACGGCCTGCGCGACCTGCTCAAGGACGGCGCCGAAATGGAACTGCGCGGTACGGCCACGCTCACCCGCCGCCGGGGCGTGCTGCCCGACGTGACCCTGGCCGAAAAGGTCTTTGCGTGCGTGCTGCGCCACGACACCCTGACCCGCGAGTTCGAACTGCGCCTGGAAGGCCGCGAGTCGCCATGGCGCGACAAGAACCTTGCCCGCCTGCTGGAGGCCACCTGGAAGCGCCTGGTGCTGCCCCTGGCCCCCATCTCCACGCTGGAAAAGGGCGAACCGCACCGGGTGTCGCTGGCCCTGTCCCTGCGCCACACCGACGTGCCGCCCTGGCTCTCGCGCACCCTGTTCTTCTGGTCCTGGGAGGTCGTGCCCGACGCGACCTTCACGCAGGACTTCACCTACTGACCCCCCGCCGCCCCATGGCCCGCCGCACCGTGACGCCCGACCAGCCCTCCGGCCGCCCTCCAGACGGGCAGCGGCTGCGGACAGGTATCCGGCCGACGACCCCGTCTTTCCGCGCGTCATCCGGGTCAACCCCACGGACACCCGCGAACGCAAGCGCCGCCAGCGCGAAATCTACGTGGCGGCGGGCGTGCTGGTGGCCATGCTGGTGGCCACCTGGGTGGAACTGAACCTGTTCGGCGTCGATTCGTACATCTTCCTGGTCCTGCTGAACATCAACTTCATCCTGTTGCTGGTGGTGCTGTTCATCGTGCTGCGCAACGGGGTGAAGCTGATCCTCGAACGCCGCCGCCGGGTGTTCGGCTCGCACCTGCGCACCCGGCTGGTGCTGGCCTTCATGGCCCTGTCGCTGGTGCCCACGGTGATCATGTTCCTGGCCTCCAACCGGGTGGTGGGCACCTCGGTGGACTACTGGTTCAACAACCAGGTGGAGGTCTCGCTGGACAGCGCGCTGGACGTGGGGCGCAGCTTCTACACCGCCTCGGCCGACCGGCTGCGCGCGCGCGGCGAATCCATCGTGGCGGAAATCGCCGACCGACACCTGACCTGGGGCGGCCAGGCCATGGACACGCTGCTGGAGCGCAAGCGCAAGGAATACGGCCTGTCGCTGACCGGGGTGGTCACCCCCGGCCGGGTGGAGCAGAACTGGCACGCCCCGGCGGACCTGAATCCCACGTGGAAGGAGGCGCGCCGCAAGATCGCCTGGGACCAGGCGGCGGCGCAGCAGTACGTTTCCCTGCTGTGGAAGGGCGAAAGCGCGGACTATGTCTTCGGCGTGCTGGCCGTGGACGGCGGCCGCACCGGCTACCTGGTGGTGGCCGAATCCATCGGCGAGGGGGTGATGCTGAAACTGGAGCGCATCGCCCAGGGCTTCGACGACTACAAGAAGCTGAAGACGCTGAAACGGCCGCTGAAGGTCTCGTTCCTGTTCATCCTCGCGGTGCTCAGCGTGCTGATCATCCTGGGGTCCATCTGGTTCGGGTTCCGGCTGTCCAAGGAACTCACCGCGCCCATCCTGGCCCTGGCCGAAGGCACGGAACGCATCGCGCGCGGGGATCTTGCCTTCCGGCTGGAGGACGCGGCCACCGACGAACTGGGGCTGCTGGTGCGTTCGTTCAACCGCATGGCCGAGGACCTTTCCGTCAGCCGCACCCGCCTCACCGACGCCAACGACATGCTGGCCCTGCAAAACGTGGAAATGGGCGAGCGCAGCCGGTACATCGCCACGGTGCTGGACAACATCGCCGCCGGGGTGGTCTCGTTCGGCCCGGACGACCGGGTGGCCACCATCAACGCCGCCGCCTGCGCCATGTTCGGGGTGGAACCGGGCGACATCGTGGGCCGCGACCCCCGCGAATACCTTTCGCCCGAAGACGCGGCCATGAACCGCCAGATGCTGGACGAGGTGCGGGCCCGGCCCGGCCGCCGCTGGCAGGGCCAGGTGGACTCCGGCCAGGGCGACCGCGCCCTGAAGCTGCTGCTCACCGCCGTCAGCCTGACCACGCCCGAGGGCGAGTACCGGGGCGCGGTGGCCGTGTTCGAGGACATCACCGAACTGGAACGCATGCAGCGCATGGCCGCCTGGCGCGAGGTGGCCCGGCGCATCGCCCACGAGATCAAGAACCCGCTCACCCCCATCAAGCTCTCGGCCCAGCGGCTGGAGCGCAAGTTCGCAGGCGCGGTGGGCGACCCGGTGTTCGGCCAGTGCACCGATCTCATCGTGCGCCAGGTGGAACACCTGCAACAGATGGTGGAGGAGTTCTCCGCCTTCGCCAAGCTGCCGGAGGTCACCCCCCGGCCCGGCGACCTCACCCCGCTGCTGGAGGAACTGACCGCCCTGTTCCGCAACAGCCACAGCAACATCTCGTGGACGCTGGACATCCCCGCGCCGCTGCCGGTGCTGCCCATGGACCAGGAAGCGCTGCACCGGGCCTTCCTGAACATCCTGACCAACGCGGCGGAAGTGTTGCAGGGGCGCGATGACGGCGCGGTGACCATTACCGCCGTGCACAACACGGCCCTCAACCTGGTGCGGGTGGACGTGGCCGACAATGGTCCCGGCCTCACGCCCGAGGAACGTTCGCGCCTGTTCGAGCCCTATTTCTCGCGCAAGAAGGGCGGCACCGGCCTTGGCCTGACCATCGTCAAGTCGGTGGTGTCGGACCATCGCGGGTACGTGCGCGCCCACGCCGCCCCCGCCGCGCCCGACCCGCCGCGCCCGACCCGTCCCCGGCGCCGGGCATGGCCGATGCGGCTGCCGGAAGCGGTACCCCCGGCAGAGGCACCCCCGGCAGAGGCACCCCCAGTAGAGGCACCGTTGTCACCGTCGAGCTTCCTGTGGCATAAGGGAATATATACCGGTGCCCCGCGTGCCGCGCGGAGGGCCTTTCCCTTCGCGGCACGGCAGGATCGGCAAGGTCCCAAGGTCCGGCCACACGCCACGGGAGTTTCCGCATGCACGTCGTCATCCTTGGCGGAACAGGATTCATCGGCTCGGCCCTCACCCGCGCCC
>JALHHV010000372.1 GCA_022837365.1 Desulfovibrio sp.
GCCGACGGGCGCAACTCCAACACCGCCGGGCTTGCCCTCAACTACATGGCCTCCATCGTGGACGACTTCGGCGCGCGGTACGTGGCCGCCCACGGCGGGCAGCCACGGCCCTCCACGCTGATGACGCGCGCCTGGCACAACCCCAACCTGCTCAGCCGGTGGTTCTTCGTGCCGGGCATCGTGGTCATGGTGACCATGGTGGTCACGCTGATCATCACCGCCCTGTCCGTGGCCCGCGAGCGCGAACAGGGCACCTTCGACCAGATGCTGGTCACTCCCTACCGCCCCACGGAACTGCTGATCGGCAAGGCGGCCCCCGGCTTTCTCGTGGGGCTGGTCGAGGCCACGTTCATCGTGGCCCTGGCGGTGTTCTGGTTCGGGGTGCCCCTGCGCGGCAGCCTGCTGACCCTGTACGCCGGGCTGGTGCTGTTCCTGTTCTCAGTGGTGGGCATCGGCCTGATGATCTCGTCCCTGTCGGTGACCATGCAGCAGGGGCTGCTGGGCATGTTCCTGTTCACCATGCCCGCCGCCATCCTGTCCGGGTTCGCCACGCCCATCGCCAACATGGCCGAACCGGTGCAGTGGCTGACCTGGATCAATCCCATGCGCTACGTGCTGATCATCGTGCGCGGGGTGTTCCTGGAAGGGGCGGACCTGGCCCTGCTGGCCCCGCAGCTGTGGCCGCTGGCGCTCATCGGCGCGGTGTGCATGGCCGCCGCCGGGTGGCTGTTCCGCCACCGCATCCAGTAGGCAAAGAAAAAGGCCCGCCCCCCGTAGGGCGGGCCTTTGGCCGCGGACGCGACGAACGTCCGCGGCGGGCCGGGAATGCAAAGGCAGGGTCGGGGAAATGCGAAATGCGGTGTGCGGGCCGGGCGGCGGGCGGTCCGCCCGGCCCCGCGCGGAGGTGCAGAATGCAGTGCGCCCGGAGAGGTGAAACCTAGTTCAGGAACGTATCCACGGACACGTAGTCCAACCCGAAGGCCTCGGCCACGCCCTTGTAGGTGACCTTGCCGTCGATGACGTTGGCGCCCTTGGCCATTTCGCAGCTGTCCTGCATGGCGCGCTTCCAGCCCTTGTTGGCGATGGTCAGCGCGTAGGGCAGGGTGGCGTTGGTCAGGGCCAGGGTGGAAGTCTTGGCCACCGCGCCGGGCATGTTGGCCACGCAGTAGTGCACCACGCCGTCCACCACGAAGGTGGGGTCGGTGTGGGTGGTGGCCTTGGAGGTTTCGAAGCAGCCGCCCTGGTCGATGGCCACGTCCACCAGCACCGCGCCCTTCTTCATGGTCTTCAGCATGTCGCGGGTGACCAGCTTGGGGGCCTTGGCGCCGGTGACCAGCACCGCGCCCACCACCACGTCGGCCTCGCGCACCAGCCTGCGCAGGGTGGCCGGGGACGACATGAGCGGGAAGCAGTTGGAGGGCATCACTTCGCTGAGGTGGCGCAGGCGGTCCAGGTTCATGTCCAGGATGTACACCTTGGCGCCCAGGCCGCAGGCCATGCGGGCCGCGTGGGTGCCCACCACGCCGCCGCCGATGACCACGACGGTGGCCGGGTCCACGCCGGGCACGCCGCCCAGCAGCACGCCGTTGCCGCCCTGGGCCATTTCCAGGTACTTCGCGCCCTGCTGGATGGCCATGCGTCCGGCCACTTCGCTCATGGGGGTGAGCAGGGGCAGGCTGCCGTCGGCCTTCTGGATGGTTTCGTAGGCGATGCACACCGCGCCGCTCTTTATCAGGGCCTGGGTCTGCGGCTCGTCGGCGGCCAGGTGCAGGTAGGTGAACACGATCTGGCCGGGGCGGATCAGGCCGTATTCGGACGCCTGCGGCTCCTTGACGTGCATGACCATGTCGGACTTGGCGTAGATTTCGGCCGGGGTGGCCACGATGGTCGCGCCCGCTTCCGCGTAGGCTTCGTCGGCAAAGCCGCTGCCCGCACCGGCGTTCTTTTCCACCAGCAGGGTGTGCCCGGCGTGCACCATCACCTCGACCCCGGCGGGGGTCATGGCGACGCGGTTTTCTTCCTTCTTGATCTCCTTCAGGATGCCAACGATCATCTGAGCCTCCAGATACGCCGGTGGTGCGGCGTGTTGCGGTGCGTTTCGGCGCGCATGAAAACCCCGGACAGGGCGCGCCCGCGCGGGCGCGGTTTTCCTAGAGCAAACACCTTGCCAACTTGCCGGAAAATCGGACTTGCCGGAAAATCGGACGAAACGCCGAAATTCCCGGGCGAGTCACAAAAACGCAAATCGGACCGGTGAGTTGCACGAGCAAAAAAGAGGAGGGAAGAAGCGAAGAGGGGCGGAAAATTGGAATGACGCCACAAGGGGCGAACGGCAAAGTGGAAGTAATTCACACCACTGTTCAAATAAACAGCGCATAAGACCCGGAATCACGTTGCCGGGCAATTGGAAACTTTTCAGACCGCTGGAAAGTTTTCAGACCGGCTTCAGGCCGTGCCGACGCAGCTTGGCGAGCAGGGCGGTGTGAGAAATACCCAGCTTTCTTGCTGCCTTGCGCACACTGCCCGCAGCAGCGACGGCATCGGAGACGATCCGTTTTTCAAAAACGGCAATCATGTCCTTGAGCCGCCCTTCCCCGTCATGGCGA